>JAKJDB010000592.1 GCA_022706175.1 Candidatus Zhuqueibacterota bacterium
CCAGAATATGGGTGCGATCCGAAGGCTCGCCGCCGTTGCTGACCAGCCAGACCACATTGAAATTATTAAAAGTCCATATCACGCCCAGTGTGATGGCCGGCACCATGACCGGCTTGAGCAGCGGCAGCGTGATGTGGCGCAGCTTGTGGTGCCAGCTCGAACCGTCGATGTCCGCCGCTTCATACAATTCGGCGGGAATGCTCTGCAGTCCGCCCAACGCGATAATCATCATAAAGGGAAAACCCAGCCAGATGTTGGTGATCAGACAGGCGGTAAAGGCGCCCCACTCCGTGGTCAACCAGGGCACACTGACGCCAAACAGTTTTCCCAGCAGTAGATTTACCGAGCCGTATTCGGCGTTGAACATGCCGCGCCAGGTGAGCGCGGTGATATATTGCGGCACCGCCCACGGCAGAATCAACAGTGTGCGAAAAATGGTTTTACCCTTGATGTCTTCGTTCAGGATCAGCGCCAGAGAAACACCGATGGTCACATGGAAGAAAACATTGATGGCGGTCCAGAGGATGGTTTTGCGCAGATAGTACCAGAAGGCGGCATCGGTGAACACCTGCAAATAATTGCGCCCGCCCACTATATGCCAATCGCGAAAATGACTCAAGTTCATGTTGGAAAAAGAGATCACCACGTTGTATACAAAAGGATAGACGATCATCAGGGCCATGAGGAAAAAAGCGGGCATGGTGAAAAGATAAGCCAACCGATTCTTTTGCAGCTCTGTGCCGCTCATCGCCGCATCACTCCCTGTTTTCTCGAATGAGTTTTTCCGCGAGCTGCTGCATTTCGCGTGCCGCCGCTTGCGGCTTGGTTCGGCCGGTGAAGATGGCTTGATAGCTGGGACGCATGGCATCCCAGATCCAGCGCATTTCGGTGATCGGCGACATGGGACGGCCGACTCGCATCTGCGCCAACGAAGCGCTGACCAGTTGGTTGTTCTTCACCTCGGGAGAAGTGAATCCGTCCTTGCGCGACGGCAGCGAAACCGAAAGCCGGGTGAATTTCAGCTGCACCGCGGTGCTGGTCAGATGATGCAAAAGCTGCAAAGCCATGTCGCGCTCGGCCCCCGTGGTGTTGATGTTGAGCGAATACCCCAGCGGTGAAACCATGGGGGCTGGCCATAATCCGGTCTCGTCGATCATGGGTATTCGGGCGATGCCCATATCTATGCCGTTTTCCAGATAGGTGCCCCAGGACCAGCTGCCGTTGATGATCATGGCGGCGTAGCCGTCCTTGAACAGGGCATTGGCAATCTCATAATCGCATTCCTGCGGAATGATGTGATAGCGATGTCCCAGGTCATAGATCAGCTGACAGGCCTTGACGACCGCCTCCGTATTCAGAGTCGGCGTGCGCGTCTCCTCGTCGATGATCCAACCCCCATAGCCGCCGATGAAGGGCACGGCGAAAAAGGGTTCGGTATAATTCCAAACCAGGGCATACTGTTCCGGCTTGCCATCGCCGTTTTTATCGACGGTGAGTTTTTGCCCCATCCGGATCAATTCGCTCATGGTTTGCGGCGGTGCGGCGATGAGTTTTTTGTTATAAACCAGGCAGAGATGATTGCCGACCCGATCGGCAATTTGCCAGAGGTGGCCGTCCAGCCGGGTGTTAGCGGCAAACGGTTCGGTGAGAAAACTGTCCAAAAAAGCCTGGCTGACCAGCCCATCCAAAGGCTGAATCACGCCCATTTCGACAAAAGGACCGATGTTGTCGTTGGCCCCCCAGAAAAGCTGCGGCCCGGATCCGCCCAAAGCGGAGATGATGTAATTGGTGCGCGCGGTCTCGTTTTGATAGTACAATTCGTCGAATTCCCAGTCCGGATGGCGCTGCGCGAATTCGGCCAGTTCCTGGCGCAGCAGATGCGCTTCCACCGGTCGCATGGAATGCCACACCAGAATGCGATGTCCCCCTTTGCCGCTGCAGCAGCAAAGGCAGGCTGTGAAAACAAAAAAAGACAGAGGCACTCGGCGCATTAACGTTTACCGATCAGCTATTGCGGTTCGCTATGGAGCGCTGCGATCAGGATGTCGTTCGTTCGATTGAAAACAAGACAGCCTGCCGTCGGCATGAGCCAGAAGGCGCCGTCCTCCACAAACGATAAAGGCCGAAGAATAGGCCTGCGATGAATTGGAGATACGGGCTTTCTCAGCTTAAATATGCCAAGGAATGGTCTAAAATACAAGATTTTTTCTTCTCTCAACCCATTTCTCCTGCAAGCTGTCGCCGAGAATGAGAGCCTTCGGCTAATGTGGCCGGGAGTATAATTGCAGAGAACAGGCAGTCGATAGGCGTGCCTCATTCTTGGGCTTTTCTGCTTTAGACGGATCAACCGCGCACCGGCTGTCGGCGTCTGTTTTATTTTGTCTTGTTTTTTGAAAGCCGGTTGGCTAATTTGCCGATGGGTAAAAGTCCATGCATAACGTTTTCCAAAAGAGGTAGCTCATGAGCACTAAAACCAGCGGTCCTGGCGGCATCGGTCGTCGCGACATACTGAGAACGGCCGTCGCAGGTGCGCTTGGCGCTGCTTTGCCGCTTCATCGCGCATGCGGCATGATCCCCTCCATTACGCACCCGGCAGTTGGCTCTGCGGCGACTGAGCGTATGATCTGGGAACTCGATCGCCCTGCTCCCGCTCTAGCCCGTTCCTATTTCTGGACCTGGGATCACTCCACAAACTGGACATGGGACGATCCGGGCATGCAGAACTTTGGCTACAAAAATCGCTACTTGAAGCGTCCGGAGACCTTTCTTGAGGATTATCGCCGTCTGATAGACCTGGC
>JAKJDB010000593.1 GCA_022706175.1 Candidatus Zhuqueibacterota bacterium
CATCATATAGGCAAAAGCATAACCGCCAATAAAGACCGACATCATGAACGCCCAGCTGCCCAGATTGAGCAGGGCGCCGCCGGTGAGAGCCTGGCCGCTGGTGCAGCCGCGGGCCAGCTTGGCGCCGATAGCCATCAATCCACCGCCCAAGAATGCATAGATCAACCGGCCGCGATTGCTGATGCGCGGGCCTTTTTCAATCTTAGCCTTGACCCGGTTGCCCATTTTTCCGGAGATGAAGCCGCCCAAAAAGACACCGATTACCTCAAAAACAAGCCAGTCCTTCAAAGGATGGGTGGCGCCGTCGCCCAGGTATTCGGCGTAAAAAGCGTTGGAATTGGCGTGCTCCGGCGCGGCCTTTTGTACGCCATAGGCGACGACAGAAGAAAATGCGCCGGAAGCGCCCAGGCCCCGGCCCATGATCACAAAAGCGGCCAAAAGCACGAGCCCCAGGCCGATACCCGAAAGATAGGGATTCCAATAGGGTTTGGGTGCAAATCCATCCACCTGATGTGGTGAGGTCATAGATTTTCCCTCCAAGCGTGAACGGCAATAAAAGTTGCAGAATTCGACGAATTGGTAAAGCAAGCAGAAAATGAATTATTTAATGAAATGCGCATTCAAATAATGGCTGTACTGCCCGGCCTGGACCAGGACCAAGCGCAGGATAAATCCACCGACGATGACCATGATCGGCGCGACCGGGGTGTGTTTGATGCGATGGCTCACGGACAAATTTTGAATGAAGAGCGGAATGAGTATGCCCATCAGGATGACAAAGACCCAGAATGCGGCTGCAAAAGGACCGGTCAGCAGCAGCATGGCCGACTGAATCTGCACCTCGGTCGAGCTGAGCAGGGCGATGAAAAAAAGGGCGAAGACAACGAGTTCGATAGTGAGGAAGAGATTGTCCGCCCGCGCCAGCATCTCACTCTCCGCCTTGTCCTTGGCGATCATGTGCACCAGCGCTGAGGCGGTGGATAACCCTGAAACCAGAAACAGGATGCCAAGGATGGCGCTGTTCCACAATGGTCTTGCGCCCAGGCTGCTGAGCAGGATCCCGGTATAAATGCCGAGCAGTATGCCCAACACCAGATTGACCTTACCCACATGACGTTTAATATTTTTTACAGCAAGAATCTTCTGCGACCAGACCTTGAGGAAAACAAGCCGGCTACCGATCCAGGCCGGCACGTTGAGCAAAAAATTGACCAGCAGGGCCGGATAAACCAGCAGCAGAATCCAGGATCCCCATGACATCGGCGACTTGATCTCAAAGGTGGTATAGACCCGCCAGACATAGGCTTTATGTTCGAGGTCGAGAAAGAGGGCGAACATGCCCAGGCTGAGCAGTACCAAGCCAAGCAACGGAATCTGGTAGCAGATGCACTTTTGTCCCTCGTCCCGGCCCTTGATGAAAAAGTAGCCGGCGATGATCATCATCCCTGCGACCAGTCCGCCAAGGAAGAGATATACCGGAATCTCCCATCCCCAGACGTGGACGATCGGGTCGATCAACTCGTTGTGACGAGTCGTTGTCAGTTCATTCATCCTAACCTCTCAAAGGGATTAAACCAGATAAAATAGTTGCGGATCGGTCCCTGCCTCGGGCGCGATGGCGTGCCATTTTCTCTCCAATAACAGACGGCTCACCGTGCTGTGGGCATCCTCCAGATCGCCGAAATACATGCAGTGTGTCGGACACACAGAAACACAGGCCGGGTCCTGTCCCTTCTCAACACGGTGAATGCAAAAAGTGCATTTGTCGGCATACCCCTCGGGATGAATGAAGCGGGCATCATAGGGACAGGAGGCCAGGCACGCTTTGCAGCCGATGCAAAGATCATGATAGACCAGAACAACGCCGCCAAGATCATGCACATGACTGGCGCCGGTCGGACAGCAATGGACACAGGGTGGATTGCTGCAGTGGTTGCAGCGCTCTGTGCGGATCTCCATGTGCGTCGCAGGAAATTTACCCTTGGCTTCGGTGGTAATCCAATCCCGATTAAAGCCCTCCGGCACTTTGTTCTCGGTCTTGCAGGCGACCACGCAGTCCATGCAGCCGACACATTTCTTCGTATCTATGACCATCGCAAACCGTGCCATCCTACGCCTCCAGCTCAAAGGTGACGAAATTCACATTCATCGCAGTGCCCCCCATGAGGGGATCGGTTTTGTAGCGGGTGATGAGCTGGGCGTCGCTCGCCCCCTTCTGATAAGCAAACTTGAGCATATGAGAATTGTGACCAAATCCATGGATCATATAGACGCAGTCCGTACGGATGCGTTCTGTCGCCTTGACCTTGATCCGGTTGCTGATCACACCGTCCTGGTTTTTTAGGCGGATAAAATCGCCGCTTTTGAGGCCGTAGCGGCTGGCGATGTCCTGATTGATCCATACTTCGTTCTCGCCGATCATATCCATCAGCAGGCGGTTGGATTGAGTGCGGCTGAACGAATGCACCGGTGCGCGGCCGTAGAGCAGGCGGAAATAGCCCGCAGGCGGAGGCGCCGGCTGAGTGTATTTGGGCACTGGATCGAATCCGGCTTCAGCCAACTGCAAAGAGTAGAACTCGATCTTGCCTGAAGGAGTCGGAAAAACGTCGGGAACCCCCTCTGCAAAATAGATCGGCTGCTTTTCACCGCGGATGATGCCCTCTTTTTTAAGCTGGTCATAGCTCAGGCCGGCCGAAGTAAGGCGGTATTCAAGATACTCCTCGATGTCCTTCCAGGGGAAATACCGGCCGAGATCGAGCTTGTCGGCCAGTTTTTTGGCAATCCACCAGTTAGGC
>JAKJDB010000594.1 GCA_022706175.1 Candidatus Zhuqueibacterota bacterium
CGCCTTGGCGCTGAATCCGGCTTTGGGAGCAGAGAACGCCGACAAATCGCTGCCCTGGCTGATCAAAAACCTCCTGCCCACCGGTTTGGCTGGGCTGGTGTATGCCGCTTTTGTGGCCGCTTTGGTTTCAGCCGTCGATTCGATCTTGAACTCGACTTCAACCCTACTGGTGCGGGATATCTATCAACGCTTGCTGATCCGGAATGCTCCAAGCGAACACTATCTCAAGGTAGGACGGATTTCAACATTTGTTTTCATCCTCCTGGCCATGATCCTGGCGCCGGTGACCAAACTGTTCCCAGGCATTTTTATCGCCGGCAGTTCCTTGTTATCCGTCTTTCAAGGACCGACGTTTGCTATCACGCTCATCGGTATTTATTGGAAGAGGGCGACGCGCTGGGGCGGTTTGTTTGGATTATTAGGTGGAGTCGCCCTTGCCAGTTTTCTGTTTTTTATTTTGCATTGGAAGTTTCTCGACATCGCCTGGATCTCGTTTTTGACCACTGTTTTCATTAATGTTGTGGTTAGTTTGCTGACGGAACCCGAGCCTCTGGAAAAACTGGAGGGCTTGGTCTATGGCCTGGTCATGAAAAAAGAAGTGAACAGAATCTCATAACCGTTCTCAAAGGAGTTTCCCATGATGGAATGGCTCAGCGGGTTGCCGATGTACTGGCCCAAAATCATTGCCACCCTGACTTTTGCCGGCGTGGCAATTTGGGCCTGGTTTCGGCCGAAGCACTTTATTTATGAAGGCGCACCCAACACTAAGAGATGGCGCGATCTTCGTATTTGGATTACCGGGTTGATGATGGTGCAAATATTTTTATATTGGTATTTCTAGCCGGTGTACAGGATTGGGGTTCGCAGCATCGGCAGTTCTTTGCCGATGCTGAAAATGAATGAATTAACCAGATGAGAAAAAAATGGAAAACAAGGATCAGGTAAAAAAAGCAATCAAACATTTCAATCCGTTCTGGACGATGGGCCTTTTTTGGGTTTTTTTCGGTCTAATCGTCTTGTCCGCTACTTTTTTTATTAAACCGACACCACGCGTTCCTCTGATAGTCAGTTTGATTATCGATGTTTCGGCCGCACTGCTGTTGATATTGCTGGGAGGGCTCTGCATCTGGAAGGCGAGAAACATAGAGAAAGCGGAGAATAATTGACCGCAAGCGGAAACAAGGGATTCAGCATGGGCATCTGTCTGTGGGATAGCCGCTGATGTTTTTTTCCCTTGCGGGATGATAGGTCTACGCTGTGTCCGGGCATCGTGGTTGCAGACTGACATCCGTCGGTCGACGCTCGACGGTTCTTATAATGTGTTTCTTGAACGGGGCGCATGTGCGCAAGCCCAACCTTTGCTGTCGTCACACGCCGATGAGATAAGCATGACAATCCTCGTCATGGACAATAGCCTTAGACCCGGCTACACCCGGAGTGTGTGTCAGCAATGGTGGCGCCTTTTTTCCCTCATTCTTGAAAGGAGAGATAAATGAAAATCTCTTTGCGAATAATCGGCTTTGTGCTCCCGATCTTTATCCTATGCGCCTTGATCGGGCAATCCTTGGGTCAAGTGGCGTTTAAAAACGTCACGCCGACTATCGGCGCCGCCTTTCAGGTGTACCCGAACTGCGCCGCTTGGGGGGACATTGACAATGACGGCGACCTGGACGTCTATACGTCCCAGGGCTCCCAGATGGGAAATGATCTGATGATCAATGATCTGAACGGATCCGGCAAGTTCCTGCGCGGCGACACCCTGGCCGGAGTCTTTATCCGCACGGCGGGCCCGCGCGCCGTTCTGATTGTGGATGTCGATAATGACGGCGACCAGGATATCATGGCCATCGCAGACCGGACGCAGACCCACCTCTGTCTCAATCAACTCATGGAGACCGGTTCATTGATGTTTCAGGATGTCAGTGAGACCGTCGGCATCGCTCATCTGATGGAGGCGTATTACTGCGCCAATCTTGCTGATTTCGACAACGACGGCCGGCTGGACCTCTTTTTATCCGGATTGTCCTCCACAGCATGGACGCCCTCTCTGCTCTATAAAAACACCATGGCGCCGGGCGGCCCACTGACCTTTGTGGATGTCACCGAGTCGTCCGGAATCTTTTCCATGATGGGTATGAGCATCGTCTGCGGCGCTTGGGCGGATTATGATAACGACGGCGACCAAGATCTCCTGACCCCCACTTCCGAGACCTGGCCGGTGTTTTTTTACCGCAATGATGGAAACGGCGTTTTTACCGAGATCTCTGAAGAAAACGGCCTCAGCGCGTCGTATGGCAGCAGTCGCGCCGGCCTGTGGGCGGATTACGACAACGACGGCGACCTGGATGTTTATATAACGAGATGTCTGACCGCGGACATGCCGGATGTCGACACCTGCGAACTCTGGCGCAATGACAACGGGCATTTTGTCGAAGTGCCGTCCGCGCGGGTTGACGGCAAGGAGATCCGCGGTGGAGCATGGGGCGATTACGATAACGACGGCGATCAGGATTTGCATTTGTTGGACGGCGGGTCGAACAAGATCGACATCATGTTTCGCAACGACGGCAATGACGTGTTTGTCGATGTCGTTGCCTCTGTTGGTTTGGCCAAGGCAGAAGCCCCCGGCGGTTGGGGGATGATGGATATCAATGATCGCGGCGGCGAGACCTTTGCCGATTGGGACGCGGACGGCGATCTGGATCTTTTCCTTCCCGGCGGCGACGGCACCAAACCCTATCTGATGCAGAACAACGGCGGCAATACGAATAACTGGCTGGAGGTG
>JAKJDB010000595.1 GCA_022706175.1 Candidatus Zhuqueibacterota bacterium
GCACAGCCGACGCCGAGAAACGCACCCATGACCGGCCAGAGATAAGCGTCCCAGCTCAGCGGGATGTAGGGCGCTGCCGCCATGATCAAAAAATAGGACAGCGCCGTCGACACGGCTGTGACCACTGCGCCGGCGAGAAACATCAGCACAATGCTCAGCCCATGGGTGGCGGTGACGCGAGCCGGTGAGACATCGGCGTTCTCCAACAGCCGCGTATACAGATGGCCATTGAGATGCCGCGCCCAGATCACCATGCGACCGCCGACGGCACTGACCGCCACGCCCAGCAAACAGGCCAGAGGCGCAGCCATATGTAAGCGTTGCGTGTGATCGAAAACGAGAATGGCCGTCGCCGCCGCTACTGTGGCGCCGATATTGCCTTCGGAAAACGGCGCTGCCCCCACCGGCAATTCGTTCAGCCAGATGAGTTCAAGCACCACTCCGATCATAAAAGCGATTTTGAAATTTCCCAGCAAAAAACCCACCACCGAACAGGAGACCAACGGGTGGGAGATCAACACCTGCAGCACCGCTGTCGTATCTAACGCGACCATCCCCCCCCAGATACTTAACGCCACCAATCGATACAACATGATTCACCTGTCGTCGAGTTACGATTTAAAAATATAAATTACCTGTTTTTTCATTAAGAATCAATAGAAAACAGGATAGAAACGCTCAAGACAAGGTCTCTGAATGACCGGCCTGGTCATTGCCGGACAGCGACAACGCCGGCGCGGCTTAATCATAGGCGGCGCGAAAGACATAACGGCCGCCGGCGACGATAAAGAGCTCCCGCTCCTGTCTGCGGCCGATAGGGCGAACGCCCTTTGCCCGGAACGCCGGCACGCCGCCTTCAAAGATCCTATCAACGGAAGAGGCGGGCACCGCCACCTCCGCCTCTGCTCCCGGCGGAACCGTGACCTCGAGGATCAACCCTTCATCCGTTTTCCTCCAGCTGCAGGCCGCGAGACCCAGCACCGTTTCCACGCTGACCTTGACCCAGACGAGAGAATCGCTGATCGATGGGTTGACCGCGAACCGGCGAAAGCCGGGCGCCTGCGCCTGAATGCCGCCGAACCGCGAGAACAGGGTGGCCAACGGGCCGCTGAACATGGCGTGATTGTGCGAGTTCATACCCCCTTTGGCGTACCACTGCTCCCATGTGGTCGTCGCGCCGAGGCTGATCTGATGGCCAAAGCCGGGATAGGACCGTTGCGTCAGCACGGCCAAGGCGAGATCCGCATAGCCATAATCGCACAGCACATCGCCGATATAGCGCGTGCCGGTGATGCCGGTATCAAGATGGCCGCCGTTTACCTCGCGTATGGTCGCCGCCAGATGGTCCGCCACCTCGCGCTCGCGCGACGCTGGGACCAGGCCAAAGGCGAGCGGAAGAATGTCCTCGGTCTGCGTGCCGTCGCCGTAATAGTTCTTATCAGAGTGAAAAAAAACGGCGTTATAGGCGTTGCGGATAGAGTCGGCCAGCGCCCCATAACGCTGCGCGGCAGCATCGTCGCCCAAAATTCCGGCCGCGTCGGCCACCACACGGCTGCAGTGCTGGAACAACGCGGTGTTCACCGCCGCAACGTTGCTGAAATAGGATTCCCAAGTGCCGGTGTTGGGAGCGCACCAGTCGCCAAAGCCCTTGCGGCAGATCAGATCCGGGGTTCTGGCTCTGACGCTGTCGACATATCGTCTCATGTTCGGCCACTGTTCTGCTAGGATGTCGATATCGCCGTACCAGTGATACAACCGCCAGGCCAGCAGCACTTGATCGCCGTCCCAATCCGGCTGGCCGCTGCCGCCGGCGATATCCCGCAGCCACTTGAGATAATAACGGTTCAGAGAAAATAGATAGAGCGCGCCCTCCTCCACAACCCGGGAATCCATGGCGCACGGCGTACGTTCGTCCCGCGCCGGACAATCCGTGGGAATGCTCATGAAATTGCTGCGCAGACTCCAGCGGAAATTCTCATACACTCGATTGAGCAGGGGGTCGGAACTGCTAAAGCCTCCCAACTCGCCGAGATCCGCATGCACTACTCGGCCCTGAATGGTCTTCGCGGTCAAAGGCGTGCGCACCCCGGTCACCTGGATGTAGCGAAATCCGTGGTAAGTGAAACGTGGTTCATAGACCTCCTCGCCATCGCCTTTAAGAACATAGATATCGGTTGCGGCCGCCAGCCGGTTGGTCCACGGATCGATCAAACCGGTCGAGTCCACCAGTTCGCTGTAGCGCAGCGTCACGCTGTCGCCCCGGCTTCCCCGCAGCACGATCCGGGCCCAGCCGGCAAAATTCTGTCCCATGTCAACGACCTGAACGCCTGCGACGGGCGCCTCGACGGCGACTGGTTTAAGTGTTTCCATCACGCGAATGGGCGGCATGGTGTTCGCACGCAAATGTCCGGCAGGACCTGTAGTCGCCATGACCGGCAGCCAGTCGTCGTCTGTATACTCGGCGGTGCACCAGCCGGTTTTTTCCAGCCGGGCGTCATAGACTTCGCCGGCATAGATGCCGCAGGAGCGGATCGGTCCGTCCGTGGTCTTCCACGCCTCATCAGAACACACCTGCTGCGATGACCCATCGCTGAATTCGATCTGCATCTGCAATAGAAAGCGCTTGGACTTTTCCCATTTCCACCCCCATTTGGAATAGGTGGAATCATAGCCGCCGCCGAGCATGACGCCCAGAGCATTTTCACCGCGCTGAAGCCGGCCGGTCACATCAAAGCTGTCGTAGAGCAGAACGCGATCATAGCGGCTGTTCGGAGGCGCCAGA
>JAKJDB010000596.1 GCA_022706175.1 Candidatus Zhuqueibacterota bacterium
CTTGATCTGCAGATGCTCCTGCTCCTCCGCCGCCAGCTCGGCGACCCATGCGGCCATCACCTCTTCATCGACACGGGCGGACGCGTGAATGCAATCGCCGAAAATCTGCACCGAGTCAAACCGGCCGGAGGCGGTGAGACGGCGGCCGATCTCCCGGTTGCGCCGGGATTTGATCTCCAGCAGCTTGCCCTGATAAAGAGACGGTATGTCCGCCGGCCGGCTGACCGTCAGCAGACGGCCTTTATGAATAAAGGCGATGCGGTCGCACGCCGCCGCCTCATCCATATAGGGCGTGGTGACCAGAATGGTGACCCCTTCGCCGCGCAGTTCGTTGAGAATGTCCCAGAATTCTCGACGCGAGACCGGATCCACACCCGTGGTCGGTTCATCCAGCAACAGCAGTTGCGGCGTGTGAATCAAAGTGCAGGAGAGCGCCAGCTTTTGCTTCATGCCGCCGGACAACGCTCGCGCCTGACGGCCGGCGAACGGACCCAGCCGGCTGAATGCGAGCAGCCGTCTCAGCCGCTGTTCCCGCTCATCCGCGCGAACCTGAAAAAGATCGCTGAAAAAACGCAGGTTTTCCGCCACCGTGAGATCCGGATACAGGGAAAACTTTTGCGGCATGTAGCCGATCAGCCGCCGAATCCGGTGCACCTCGGTTCTCACATCATGGCCCAGCACTCTGGCCTCTCCCTCATCCGCATGCCACAGGCCGCAGAGAATGCGCAGCGTGGTGGTCTTGCCCGCGCCGTCCGCTCCGATCAAGCCGAACATTTCGCCCGGCTGCACGAGCAGCTCCAGTCCGTCGACCGCGACGGTGTCACTAAAAGACTTTTTCAGTCCATGGATTTCAATGCAGGGGTTCATCGGCCTCAGCGCAGATACACGTCCGCCGGCATGCCGATCTTGAGCACGCCGTCGGGATTTTCCACCGCAATTTTCACCGCATAGACCAGATCGGAACGGGCCTCGCGGGTCTGCACGTTTTTCGGCGTAAACTCGGCTTTGGGCGATATCCAGGTGACCTGACCGGGAAACAGCTGATCCGGCCGCGAGGCGATCTGCAGGTCCGCTTTCTGGCCGATGCGGATTCGGCCGAGGTCGTTTTCGTTCAGATAAATCTTGATCCACATGTGCTGCAGATCCGCCAGCTTGACGACGGCGCCGGTGGGGCGGACGATCTCGCCCTGCTCGATATAGGTCTCCAACACCGTGCCGTCGATGGGCGCGGCGATGCGCCCATCCGCCAGCTGGCTGTTCACCAACAGCAGCTGCGCATCCAGCTGCGCTTTTTTGGCGCGCAGAGCATCGAGCGTGGTCCGCGCGTTGGCGAGCTGAGTGGCCGCGGCTTTATGGGCGGTTTCAATATCCTCATACTGCTGCAACGTCGCACTGCTGTCCTGCCACAATGAACGGATGCGCTCGAACTTTTTGGCCACATGGTCCAGTTGATCCTGTGCCAGTTGAACGCCGCGCTGGGCGTTGACCGTGGTGTAGCGCAATTCTTCCAGGCCGGCCAGCAATTGCTGTTTCTGTAAAAACACTTTTTCGCTGTCAATAACCGCCACCAGCTGTCCGGCGGTCACCACATCCCCCTCACGGACCGGCAGCCGCAGCACCGTGCCCGCACTCTTGCTGCTGACCAGCACCTCCCTGGCCTCCAAGGTACCGACGCCGGACACGCCGGCGCGTTCTTGATCCGCGCAGGCGATACAAAGCAACGCCGCGGCCGTGCAACTCCAAAGCAATAGATCCTTCATCTCAATCCTCTATCCTCATTGAACGCCATAAGGTATCTCATTCACTCCTTCAGCGCGACGCAGCGCGGACAGACTGACGGCGCAATCGATCTCCGCTTGCACCATTCCCATGCGCGCTCGCATCAGCGCCGTCTGGCTGTCAAAATAACTGCTGTGGGCAAGATGACCCTGCTGATACTGATGCTCGGCCACGCGAAAACTCTCCTCAGCCTGGTTTTGCAGAACCGCACTCAACTGCCGGCGCTGCAGCGCCTCCTGGAACTGCAGAAAGGCTTTGGTCACCTCCAGACGAATGGCCTCCCTGAGCTGCCGGTCCCTGTCTTCGAGCAGGCTGCCGTTGAGTTTAGCCTGCTGCACCTGGCTGCGGACCTTGCCTCCGTTCCACAGTTTCCACTCCAGACCTGCGCCCACCAGCCAGTAATCCATCCACTCCTTTTTCAGCATATCCAGTCCGGGCTTGCCGTAACCGACGCTGCCGAAAGCAGCCAGAGCGGGTAAGCGGCCGGCCTGGGCCATGGCCACCAGCGCACGGTTGGCTTCCTGGGTGTATGAAATCGTTTTCAGCTCAGCACGATTGGTAAAAGCCGCATTCACCGCGCTCTGCAGATCCGCCGTTTCACCGGACGCAGGCGGCAGCGGACTGAAGGTGAGGTCCGGCGCCATCTTTTCACCCACTAGATTCTCCAGCACCGCCAGGCTCATGGCATGGCCGTTCTCAGCCTGTACCACTGCCAGATCCGCCTCGGACAGATGCACCTGTACCTGCAGCAACTCCTCCTTTTTCAGCAAGCCCTGATTCAACAGGTTCCTGGCGTCGCGCAAATGACCGGCGATCTGTTCGCGTCCGGCCCTGGCGATGTCCATGTATTTTTCCGTTTTCAGCACCTGGCCGTAGGCGGTCTCGACCTGATAAATCAGCTCCGCGCGCTGCCGCTGGATTTCGCTGGTGCGGGCAGCCAAACCGCTGCGCGCGGCGGACACGCGGTTGCTCAGGCGAAAGCCGGTAAAGATCG
>JAKJDB010000597.1 GCA_022706175.1 Candidatus Zhuqueibacterota bacterium
TCATCGGATGCAAAGGGCCGGGAGCTATGCCGTCAACTGGGATTATCGAACGGCGGCATCCTCTGACCTGGCCTCCGGCCTCTATGTGTATCGCTTGCAGGCAGGAGAGTCCGTTGCCGTGAAAAAGATGACGTTGCTGAAATAATCATAGTGTGGAAAAAGTCAGTCTATTTTCACTAACGTTTGGAAGGCGAAAGGTCTATGCAGAAAAGTTTTGCTCTGGTCATTTTCGGCATTCTGAACCTGTTCGGAAATCGGCTCCTTCTTGGCCAGGAAAAATTCTTTCGTGATGTCGCGGAAGAGTATCAAATTGACAACTCTTGTTCTCTGAATCACGCTGTGGCCATGGCGGATTACGACCACGATGGTTATATCGACATTTTCGTCGGCGGCGCCTCTTCGAATGATCCTTCCGTCCTCTATCATAATGTCGGCGGCGCACGTTTCGAAGAGATCGCCATTCCTCTACTGACGCCGACACAGACGACCGGCGGTGCGTCGTGGGGAGATTATGACAACGACGGGGATCCGGATTTGTATTTTGATTACCAAAAAAGCGCTCCCAACGGCTTGTACCAAAACGACGGCGAGACGTTTACCAACGTAGCCAAAGCTTTAGGCGTGGCCTCTACCGGTTTTGAGTGGAATCTTGCCGCAGGCTGGGTGGATTACAATGGGGATGGCAGGCTGGATCTGTTTATCACCAATCACGGGCAACGCAATAACCTATTTGTCTGGCAAGAAACCAAGTTTGTCGATATCGCCGCGCAGGTCGGCATTTCGGACAGCAAGGCCTTTTCTACCGGGTTTTGCTGGGGTGATTTCGACAACGACAACGATCAGGATCTTTTTGTCGTCCGCACCTATGAAACGTTGAAAGGCAAGAGCTATTTGTATCGAAACGACGGCGGACAACTGACAGAGGTGGCCGATTCCCTGCATGTCGCCGGCTGGGACGGCAGCAACAGCAAACGGCTCTCCGGTGAGCATTTCGGTTGCGCCTGGGGCGATTATGATAACGACGGATTTTTGGATCTCTATGTCACGGGCGCGCAAGGCTGGAATAATTTATTTCACAATGAAAAGGGTTTGGATTTCAAGGATGTCGCCGCAACATTAAAGTGCGCGGATGGCGACACCGCCAATCAGCATGCGGATTTTTCCATTTCCTGCGCCTGGGGCGATTACGACAACGACGGGGATCTGGATATCTTTGTTCCCGGTGAGGATGCGACCAACGCCACGCCCAAACGCGGCGAAGATCGGCTGTACCGGAACGACGGCCCGGCCGGATTCACCGAGGTGGCCAAGTTATACGATATGGCCGACCTGCAGACCGGCTATGGCTGCGCTTGGGGCGATATCGATAATGACGGCGATCTCGATCTCTATCTGGCCATCGCCAAGAGTTTTGATCAGGTCTCCGGCAAAGGGTACGACAAACTGTACCTCAATGAACTGGGCAATCGGAACAACTGGATTGAACTGAATCTCGTCGGAACAGTGAGCAATAAATCCGCCATCGGTGCGCGTATCCGTTGCGTCAGCGGCGACCTGTCGCAGATACGGGAGATCAGCGGTGGTTCCGGATATATCTCTCAGAACATGCTGCGCGCTCATTTCGGCTTCGGGCAGCGCACGCTGATCGATTCGATTGTCATCCGCTGGCCTTCGGGCGTGATAGACAGGCACTTGAATGTCGCCGTCAATCAGATCATGACCATGACGGAGGGGTCCACCTCTTCCGCAAAACAAATCGCGAACGCCACCGTCCGCGACCATCGGCTTTATCAGAATTGCCCCAATCCGTTTAATCCCTGCACAACCATCCACTATGATTTGGCAGAAGCCTGTCAGGTGTCTTTGACAGTCTACAATATGCTTGGGCAGGTGATCGCTGTGCTGGAAGATGATGTTTTCAGAACGCGTGGAAACAATACGATCCTTTGGGACGGCCGGGATCAATGGGGGCATGATGTACCGGCCGGCATCTATTTCTGTCAATTGCGAGCCGGCGCTTTTCGTGAGGTTCGCAAGATGGCCTTGATGAAATAATAGTATTGGTTTGGGAAGGATGGATGCTGATGGATCGAAGAAAATTTCTTAATACCATCGGCGCCGGTTTGGCGGCGCTGCCGGGGCTTGCCACGTGGGCCGGCTGCACGAACCCCGCGCTGAAGCGCAAAATGATCTTTGGCTGGACCACCTGCCTGACCTATCAGGCAGGCGATCGGAAACTGGGGTATGAGTATTACAGCCGTCTCCTGGATGAGATGAAGGAACACGGCATGACCCGGTTGATAGTCATGATGGAGAGTCATGGCAATTATTCGCCGGGCAATCATGGTCTGGCCTGGCCGGCGCGCCTTCCACGGCTCAAACCGCAGATCGACCAAAACGCCGTCAACGCCCATGAAGAGAGCGAATTTTTTTCCCGGGTTATCGACAGGGCGCATCAATTGAACATCGAGATTTTCATCGAGATCAAATACCTGGCCCTGATCGGAGTGCGTGAAGGATACCCTGGTGTGGAATTTTTAACGCCGCCGGAAGGCGGATATATCCACAAGATCGATCCGGCCGCTGATCCCCGCGTGCGCGAGGCCATCGAGACTCTGCACATCTGCTGCGACAGTGAGCCGGCCCATCAGTATATGCGAGATAAACTCAAAGATGTACTTGAGCGCTATCGCGATTTGGATGGCATCGTTCTGGAGCATCCCTCGTACAGCGGCAACACCTGCTATTGTGCAAGCTCGCAAAAG
>JAKJDB010000598.1 GCA_022706175.1 Candidatus Zhuqueibacterota bacterium
GGTTGACCTTCGAGGATTACCAGCTCTACAAATATAAAGCCGGTCTTTCCAACATCGATCTGACCTATGACCGCGGCGTCATGTTCCTCTATGGCATCAGCAAAACCGGCACCGATCTGATCATGAGCGTGACCAACGGCAACGGCAAAGGTCCGGCTGACTCTGATACGAAAAAATTTGACACCGATAATTATAAAAACATCGGTTTCCGGGTCGCGCAGGGGATCGGCGAAAACGTGACCATCGGCGGCTTTTATTATACGGGCAAGGAGCGCCTGACCTCCGCGGACAATACGGTCCAGTACGTAGGCCCAGATGTCAACCTGGTCCTGGGCAAACTGGAACTGACGGCGCAATATCTCGAGCGCACCGACAGCAATCCCTTTATGCTGGAACAGCAGAAGGAGCTGAAAACCAAGGCGGCCGTCGTGGAGGCGATCTTTGCACCGCAGTTGGATCGTTCCCGGTTTTACTTTTCCGCACTGTACAACGATATCACGCAGGAAAAGAAACTCTATCAAACATTTACCCTCGCCGGCACGTATCTGCTGTCCAGAAATCTGCGCGGATCGCTGGAGCTGACGCGCGATCTGATCAAGGATCAAAATAGAATCGTCCTGGGGATTGTCACAGGTTTTTAAGCGTGCCGAAAAAGGCGCAAGCACGTCTTGCGCCTTTTTTATTTCTGCCGGCAGAGCATGCTCTTCAGGCTCGCGTTTACAAAAAACCACACCATCCTTTGCGGGCTGGGACGAATGGGCTGCCGGCTTGCCCAGTCGCCGGGGTGACAGACCGCCTTCCACATCCAGCACAGTCCAGCCCGGCAGGGCCCTCACAACCGGACTTTACTCAGAGGATTCATCCATGCGTCGCCTTCTCTTATTCTGGAAACCGGTCTGCATTACGTTCATCCTGACGGTCTCGTTTACGGCCTTTCTCAACAGCGACATGCTGACGCACGTTACCACCTCCAAGATTCCTTCCGCGATCTATTACAGTCTCTCCCTGTTCGTGCTGGGCGGTCCCGGCATCGGTCTGCCGCAAGAATCCTCCCCATTGCTCGAGTACCTGCTCTGGGCCTGTTATTTCCTGGCGCCCATGTTGACGCTCAGCGTGGTGTATGAATTCATTCAGAAGCAGCTGCTCAACCGGGTGCCGCGCCGCTTGGCAGGTCATACGATCCTCTGCGGCATGGGCCGCAACGGCCGATTGATCTATGAGCTGATCCGTGAGACCGATAAAAATCATAAAATCGTCATCATTGAAAAGGGCGACAGCAATCCCTATGCCCAACAGCTGGCAAAAGATCCCGCCACCTGGTGGGTGCAGAACGACTTTACCCGGAAAGCAGTGCTCCAGTCCGCTCGGGTGGATAAAGCCGCACGGATCATCTTTTCCACTCATCAGGACCTGGACAACCTCAATGCGGTGGTGGAATTGCAAAGCCACCGGGATACCGCCCTGGCCGCGCCGCTTTTCTGCCATCTCGGCGATCTGGAAATGCTCGACAATTTTCAGCAGACGTTATTCCGTGAACCAGCCTACAGCTGTGTGCACGTCTTTAATGGGTATCAGAGCGCCACAAAGAGGCTGTACCAGCGACTGCGTGGTGAACGTTTTTTTGCCGCTGAAGGCACGGTGTTCATCCTCTTCGGCTTCGGCCGTTTCGCCCGAATGCTGTTCACTCACATTCTTCAGGATCCTGCACGCACGGCTAACGATGAGATCCTGATTGTCACTGACAGACCGCCGGCTGGTTTTGACTTTGAGCAGGTGTGGCGCACAGGCAGAGAAAATGAATCCTGTTCCTGTGTAATCCATGAGCCCATCATCAACGATATGCACCTCTCTGCCACCTGGACCATGCTCGAACGCCGAGTGCTGCCGCACGCGAAACCGATACTGGCCTTTGTCTGCCGCGACAATGATATCGCCAACTTGGATTTAGCCATTTCGATTAAACTCCGGGGCCCGCAGAGGTTGCGGGAGGCCACCTTTATCTGCCGCATGTACGCAAAAACAGTGAAAGACCTCAGCGACATGCTCGATCACCGTCTGACGCCGCGCCAGAGCAAAGACGTTCTGCTTTTCCCTTTGGAGGCTGAGCTGAAAGCGGCGTTCTTTGAAGAGATCATCCAGGTTGCCGCCTAACAGGCCCGCCGGATCGTATCCGCCATACCTTCGATCGCCTGGGAAAAGGTTCACCAGGCGATCGAAGGGTGAAGCCAGATCCGGCCTCTCCTCGTATGGCCTTCTGCGCCTTTTCAAGGGGCGCGGACGTCCTCGTCCGCGTGTGCTGCCAGAGACACCATAATCGCCTGGGGATGCTTTCTTTGGTTGATCGCAATGCCCAGCAGGCCTGCCTGTTGTTTTCCGTCGTATATGGAATAGCGGTGCACGGATTTAAAATTTTAGGGTCCTTCTCATGGCGCCACATTTTTCTTGACTATTGTTTTAAAATAAGTTATACTATAAAATCAAGCCTGACTTCAATCTTCCTGCCAAATTCATGAGGTACGCATGTCGCATACGCTCTGCGTTTTGTCCGCCCTGACAGCCGCTCTGGTTATGGCGGGCTGCCGCACCGCTCCGTTGACCGGCAAAGCGCCGGCTGATTATGTCGGTAAAGAGCTGGCCAAATTCGCGCCGGTGGAGCTAAAGGCCGATCTGTCCCAGCTGTCCGCTAATGATAAAAAATGTCTAAAGAAATTGATCCAAGCCGCGGAACTCATCGACCAGCTGTTTTTACGTCAGGTCGATGCGC
>JAKJDB010000599.1 GCA_022706175.1 Candidatus Zhuqueibacterota bacterium
ACCTTTGAGCGAGAACATGACGAAAATGGTAAATAGCAACGCGATCAGAGTCAGCGGGCTGATTTTCGGGATGAACCGATCATGGTACCATTGTTTATCTTTGATTCGAATCAAGACATAGCGGGTGAGGATGCCGGCAATAAAGGGGATGCCCAGGTAGATGAAGACACTTTTAGCGATCTGCCCGATGGTGATGTGAACCTCCATCCCCTTTAGGCCAACCAGAGGCGGCAGGATGGTGATGAAAACCCAGGCATAGATCGAATAGAAAAACACCTGAAAGATCGAGTTGAGTGCCACCAGACCGGCACAATATTCGGTATCGCCTTTGGCTAATTCATTCCAAACGATGACCATGGCGATACAGCGGGCAAGTCCAATGAGGATGAGTCCGACCATGTATTCGGGATAGCCGCGGAGAAAAATAATCGCCAGTAAAAACATTAAAATAGGACCGACAATCCAATTTTGCACCAGCGACATCGCCAGCACTTTGTAATTGCGAAAAACCTTGCCCAGCTCTTCATAGCGCACCTTGGCCAGCGGCGGATACATCATTAGAATCAGTCCGACAGCGATGGGTATGTTGGTAGTGCCTGATTTGAATTGGTCCCAAAAGCCGGCTATTGAGGTGAAAACATATCCCAGCAAGACGCCGGCGATCATGGTCAGGAAAATCCAGATCGTCAAATAGCGGTCAAGAAAAGACAACTTTTTGGCAGTGCTCATTTCCTCTCCATTCACATTAAATATTCAACTTGCAGCCAGGCTTCGCACTCTGACATCCTATTGCCTAACCGCGCTGGTTCGATTGTTGCAGGATCACTTTTTACTCATCTCCTCGCCTTTTGCCGGCAAAGCGTTTTATCGCACCGGCTTTTTCGCTGAAATGACCGCTGAGACGATGTACTCTTGCAGATTGCGACCCGGCGCCCACTCCCGGATAAAGCCCCGGCTCTCCTCCTTGGGCGCAATGAGAATGTCGACAAAACCGGCCTGTCCGAGCAGCCGCTCAAGTTCCGGGATGGACAGAGCGCCGGCCGCGCAGGCCGCATGCAGCTCAAGGTCGTTGCGCAGCTCCTCCGGCAGCTCCGCCGTGGCCACTACATCCGAGATGGCCAGCCGTCCTCCGGGTTTGAGCACACGATACGCTTCGGAAAAGACCGCGGCCTTGTCCGGAGACAGGTTGATGACGCAGTTGGAGATGATCACATCCACCTGGTTATCGGCCACGGGCAGCGCTTCGATCTCGCCCAGGCGAAAGGAGATGTTTTTATAACCATCTTGTTGGGCATTGGCTCGAGCTTTGGCCACCATCTCGGGCGTCATGTCCACGCCGATAACCTTTCCAATGGGACCGACCTGTCGAGCGGCGAGAAAACAATCGAATCCTGCGCCGCTGCCCAGGTCGAGAACCACCTCTCCCGGCTTGAGGGCGGCAATGGCCTGGGGGTTTCCGCAACCCAAACCCAGATTGGCCTCTGCGGGCGCTTGACTCATTTCTTCATTCGAATAACCCAGTTGTCCGGACCACTCCTTGAGCGTGACTTTTTGTTCCTGGCTGCCACAGCAAGGGCTGCCGCTGCAGCAGGATGATCCCTTCTGAGCGATCTGTGTGTAACGCTCCCGCACCGCTGTTAAAATTTCCTCATTGGATTTTTGTTTCATTGATCTGCTCCCGTAATCATTCGTTTCAGTTCATCCAGCCCCGGCACTCGGCCGTACACCTTGACCACCCCATCCACCGCCAGGGCCGGGGTCATCATGACGCGGAATTTTTTAATCTCGTCGATGGTGTTGACCTTGACAATTTCGCACTCGACCCCCAGCTCTTCCGCCGCCTGGCGGGTCATCTGCTCCAGTTTGTTGCATTTTGGGCAGCCCATTCCGAGAATCTGCAATTTTTTCATATAGGGGACTCCATGGTTTGACTAAAAATGGCTGCAGACGAATGATCGCCGCACACTGTTAAAGCTTCATACCGCTAAAACAACCAACCGAACAAGAGACCGGTGATGGTGGCCATGATGACTACCAAACTGACAAACACTGTTGTTTTCTTGCCGCCCATGATGGAACGCAGCACCAGCATGCTGGGCAGCGACAGCGCCGGGCCTGCCAGCAGCAGCGCCAGAGCCGGGCCTTTGCCCATGCCGCTGCCGATGAGACCCTGCAGGATCGGCACCTCGGTCAGGGTGGCGAAATACATGAACGCGCCGGCTATGGAGGCGAAAAAGTTGGCGAAAAACGAGTTGCCTCCCACAGCCTCGCTCACCCAGGCGGAGGGGATCAGTCCCTCCTGACCGACGCGGCCAAGCAGAGCGCCGGCAATAAACACGCCGATCAGCAGCAGGGGCAGAATCTGTTTGGCAAAACCCCAGCTGGCGGAAAACCACTCGCCGGCTTCGCCCTTGTCCATGGCAGTGATCACGGCCAGGCCGATGGAGCCCAGCGCGAACAGCAGCACCGGGCTTGCGGGAGTAAAGAGTCCAAGCAGAATCACCGACGCGGCAGCCAGGGCGAGATGGAGCCGGTTCATCTTGAACCACAGTCCGAGGACTATTGCCAGAGCGATGGCGCAGGCCGCAGTAAGGATCCATTTGAGGTTATAAACAGAGTACCAGAACCCGCTTGCTTCCGCCGGCTTGCCCCAATTGGCGAAGACGAGTATGGCGATCATCAAGGCAAAATAGACAACGGTCTGCCAGAGCGGCCTGCCTGCTTTGCCCCCTTCGACCATGACCGGACCATCCACCTCCGTTT
>JAKJDB010000600.1 GCA_022706175.1 Candidatus Zhuqueibacterota bacterium
ATGATCTGGGCCATGACCTTGGCCTCGGCATAGGGTTCTGCCTCACGCTCCTCTATGCTGATGGCGCCCTCCGGACAATAGCCCATGCAGGCGCCCAGACCGTCGCACAACAGATCGCTCACCAGACGCGCCTTGCCGTCGATAACCTGAATGGCGCCCTCCGGACAGTTGGGCAGGCAGAGTCCGCAGCCGTTGCACTTTTCCTGGTCGATGGTGATGATTTTTCGTTTCATTCGCTTTTCCGAATTTTGCTCCATTCTTTGAATGTAGCATTTTTTTCCGCGAATACAAACAGATTTCAGTTTTTCGCGCACGCCTCCGGCGGCCCCAGCGCCGGTTTTCATCGCGGCACATCGTTTATGCTTTTTTATGCGCAGTCGAACCGCGGTACACGGAGCGTGATTCAGCCGCCGTAGAGGATGAACCTCGTCCCCTCAGCTCGAGGCTATTCTCAACACCTTGGCCCCGCGTATTTTTCTCATCTTGAGCTCCCTGAGCGCCTCGTTGGCCTTCTCCAGCGCAAACTCTTGAATGTCCGGCCGGATCTGCATCTCGGCCGCCAGGGTCAGAAAATCGGCCACATCGGCGCGGGTGACATTGGCCACGCTCTTGATCTCTTTTTCCATCCACAGATGGCTGGGATAATCCAAGGTGGTCAGCGCCGCCTTGTCATGCTCTTCCTTGCCGATGGCGTTGATGACCAGCCGGCCGCCCGGCGACAAATTCCGCAATGCGCCCAGCACCGGCCGCCATACCGGAGTGGTGTCGATGATGCAGTCCAGTTTTTCCGGCGCGGTTTCGTCATGATCGCCCGCCCAGGCGGCGCCGAGCTCCCGGCTGAACGCTCTTTCACTTTCGCTGCGTGCGAAGACAAAGATGGAAACATGTGGAAACAGATGTTTCACCATTTTCAGAACCAGATGGCCGGATGCGCCGAATCCGCTCAGGCCCAGATTCCGGCCGTCCTGCAGGCCGGTCAACCGGAGGGAGCGATAGCCCACTGCGCCGGCGCACAGCAGCGGCGCCGCCTCCGCATCCGTAAAAAAAGCGGGAATGGGATGGGCGAAGATCTCCGGCACCGTCAGATACGAAGCATATCCGCCGTGATGGTCTCTGCCGGTCGCTTTAAAGTGCGGGCACAGGTTCTCTCTGCCGCTGCGGCAGTAGGCGCAGGTGCCGCAGGCGGAATGAATCCAGGCGACGCCGGCCCGGTCGTTGAGGGCGAATTTCTTCACTTGGCTGCCGATCGCGACCACCCGGCCGATGACCTGATGCCCCGGAATCAGGGGCAGATGGGGGGGAGGCGTCCGCCCCTCGATTTCATCGATCTCAGTGTGGCAGACCCCGCATACGGAAACCGCGAGCAAAAGCTCGTCCTTTGCGACAACCGGCTCAGGCCAATCGACGAGGCGCAGCGGCTCGTCGTCGCCGGTGAGCGTGCCGAGCTTTTCCAGGATCATTGCTTTCATAAGGGTCTTCGCCCCTTTCCGTCAGGCGATGAGGGAGATTCCCGGCTGTTGCCGCCGGCCGATCAGTCTACGTTCCACTTCCAGTTTTTCACCTCCGGCATATCCTGACCGTATTTCATGATGTACTCTTTGTGCTCGATCAATTTGCCGGACAACGCCTGCTTGGCATAGGCCGCGGCGTAGCCCAGCTTGGGCACCCGGTCGATCACATCCATGGCCAGGTGATAGCGATCGAGATCGTTCAGCACCACCATGTCGAACGGAGTCGTGGTGGTGCCCTCCTCCTTGTACCCGCGTACATGCAGATTGGCGTGGTTGGTGCGGCGATAGCAGAGCCGGTGGATGAGCCAGGGATAGCCGTGGTAGGCAAAGATGATGGGCTTGTCGGTGGTGAACAGGGTGTCAAAATCTTTGTCGCGCAGGCCATGCGGATGTTCACCGGCCGGCGTCAGGGTCATCAGGTCGACCACGTTCACCACGCGAATTTTCAAATCAGGAAAAGTGCTGCGCAGCCAGGAGACGGCGGCCAGAGTTTCCAGCGTCGGCACATCGCCGGCGCAGGCCATCACCACGTCCGGTTCATGGCCTTTGTCGTTGCCGGCCCATTCCCAAATGCCGATGCCCGTGGAGCAGTGTTTGATGGCATCCTCCATGCTGAGGAATTGCGGCGCCGGTTGCTTGCCGGCCACGATCACGTTGATGTAATTGCGGCTGCGCAGACAATGGTCGGCTACCGACAGCAGGGTGTTGGCGTCCGGCGGCAGATAGATGCGCACCACGTCGGCTTTTTTGTTCACCACATGATCGATGAATCCGGGGTCCTGATGGCTGAAGCCGTTATGGTCCTGCCGCCATACATGGGAGGTCAGCAGATAGTTGAGCGAGGCGATGGGCCGGCGCCAGGGGATTTCGCTGTCTGTGACCTTGAGCCATTTGGCGTGCTGGTTGAACATGGAATCGATGATGTGGATGAACGCCTCATAGCAGGAGAAAAAACCGTGCCGGCCGGTGAGCAGATAGCCCTCCAGCCATCCCTGGCACAGGTGTTCGCTCAATACTTCCATCACTCTGCCATAACTGGATAATCCCTCATCGCTCGGCTTGAGCTCCGCCATCCAGGTGCGGCCGGTGACCTTGAACAGCGCATCCAGGCGGTTGGACGAGGTTTCATCAGGACCAAAGACGCGGAAATTTTTATTCGGCAGATTGAGTTTCATGATGTCCGCGAGAAACTGACCCAGCACGCGGGTGGATTCAGCGTCGCTCTGTCCGGGTTTCACGACCGGAACCGCAT
>JAKJDB010000601.1 GCA_022706175.1 Candidatus Zhuqueibacterota bacterium
GGTGAGCCCGGTGGGATCGCCCACCATGACGCCCACACCCGCCGGGGTAGTGCCGCATCCATCGGGCGGATGCAGTAAAACAGCCGATAAAAACAAACAGACGCTCCAAGAATATTTATTACCGAGTTTCAACAACATACTCCTTTGCTTGCTCCACACGACACCGCACGCAGCGGTGACCGCGCCGGCCGCTGCCTGGTACTACTCCTCCTGCAGCGCAGCGATGAACTTGTCCGCCTCAGCGATGGCGACCTCCATGTCATGGACCAGAGTGTCAACATTGGACTGCACGCTGATCAATTCGTCGCTCAGCCCGGCGATGGCTTTGGCGTTGCGATTATGCTTGATGAACAGCACCTGATCGCGCAAGGGGATCAAAGCGGGCTCCAGTTTAGACTCGGCCTTTTTCATCGCCTTCATCAGCTCCGCGTACTTGGTTTTGGCCTGGTCATATTTGCGCTGACTGGCTTTCTTCAGACTCTCACTGTTGTATTGTTTGATCTCTTCGCTCCATTCAGTGAACAAGGCCTCAGAGACCTCCTCCACCGACTTGATGCGTTTGCGCACCGCAGCGGCCTCGTTCTCACTTTTTTCCAGCGTGGCGCTCAATTTTTCATATTTTTCCTCCAGGTCGCCGCCCTGCACGGCCACCACGCTCTTGAACTGCTCCATGGCCGAGAGAAACTGCTCCTTGGCCTCGTTCTGTGTGTCGCGCGCCGCTTTAACGCGGTCCACCATGATCTCACGTTTATGAACGCCCAGTTTTTCCATCCCTGCGAAATACATGGAACTGCATGCCAAAAACAGCGGCACGACGACACCAGCGATCAACATTTTCCCTCTCATCAGCATATCCCTCTATAGGTCCGATTTTTAGATTTGAACCACGCTGTAAACCCGGTTAAAATTGACAAAAATAACTTTAATCTGCAATGTTTTTTTATATCCACCGGAAGGGCCGAAGGCCAGCGAAGACCCTCTCAGGAATCGAGCACGCCGCACAATGTATCTTTATTTACACGCTGCAGTCAAAGCGGATGAAATCAAAATCAGCCCAGCCGGTGGACTCGTCCGATGTGCCGCGAGGCACGGGAGCGTCGCCAGCAAAGGGCTCTGCGGTCGCTGCAAGCGCCAAAAGTCCGATCTTGGCGCCGACCCATTTGCCCGGCGCAGCGAGGAAGGCACCGGCAAGCGGCACATAAAAAAGATCATCCAGACTATAGGCAAACGTGCAACGGCCGCCGGCCTGGACCTGCACTTGAAGAAAAACCTCGGCCTGTGGGAGTGGAACCGCAGCCACAATGGTCTCTTCGCCGCCTTGATCCGCCTTTAGGCAAAAAGCCAATTCCAACATCACGCCCGCTTGCCGCCGACGAAGACTCAGACAGGCATAATCGCTGCCCATAATGATCATTCCGGCACGCTCGCCAACAGCAGAAGGGTGAAAGGATAAGCAAACCTTGACGGTAAACCGCTCGGCGTGAAATTTTTGCGCCAGGATATTTCGCAGCAGCCACAGATTGGCCGAACGGTCTGGAGGGGAGACCGCATACAGACGGAGAAATCCCGGCCGGGCGAAGAGATCATACCAGGCGGGGTCCGGATTGGCCTGCCACTGCCATTGCAGGCCCAGCTGGTTCGCGGTGAATTCATCAGAAGTCGGAATGCACAGCTCCGCCGATATCTTGTTCGTTTTAGGCGGGGTGCACGCCGATACCGGCTCACCGATGCCGTCGCCGTCCTGGTCGTGGCCGATGAACGGCCATCCATTTTCCCAGCGCAGAGGCTGCAGATGGAGGATGCGGCCATAGAGGCCGCGCTCCTGAAAATGGATGAACCAGGAATCGCCGTTGGCCAATTCCACCCAACCGCCCTGATGCGGACCATTGACAGGCGTGTTTCCCTGTTTCAAAGCGACCCTGTCCTCATAAGGCCCATATACGGAGCGTGAGCGCAGTACGGTTTGCCAGCCGGTCTGAACGCCTCCGGCCGGGGCGAAAAGATAATACCAGCCGTCGCGACGGTAAAATTTCGGCCCTTCGATGATGGGATGATTCTCATGTCCGTCGAACACGGTGACGCCCGCATCCAACACTTTTTCCCCATCCGGGCTCAATCGATGAACGGTCAACACGCTGTTGAAACCGGCTCGGGTTTTGGCCCATGCGTGCACGAGATAGGTCCGGCCGTCGTCATCCCACAGGGGACAGGGGTCGATCCAGCCCTTGGCCTTTTGCACCAGCTTGGGCGCATCCCAGGGCCCGGCCGGATTTTCACTCTTGACCATAAAAACGCCCAGATCCGGATCGCCGTAATAGATCCAGTACTGGTTCCGGTGAAAACGCAGACTGGGCGCCCAGACGCCGTTGCCGTGTTGTACCTGGTCATAGCGCGGCGCCGGCAGCCGCTGCAGTGCATGGCCGATGATCTCCCAGTGGATCAGGTCGCAAGAGTGCAGCACCGGCAAACCGGGTACATGGTTGAAACTGGAGGAGACCAGGTAGAAATCATCGCCGACTCGAATGACATCCGGATCGGAATAGTCGGCAAAGAGGATGGGATTGGAATAGTGCGCTATGTTTTGCTTTACCGGCAAAAAAACCTCCATCAGAATCACGCGGGTCGCGGCGCACAACGACCGCCGTGCAAAAGAGCAGGGGAAATACCAGCTATTCGTCGCAGGCGATCAGCCGCCTCAAGGGGTGCTCAGCCGCGGCCCTGCGTTGTTACCTGCATGGCCCATGCCGCGCAGCGGCGGTCCG
>JAKJDB010000602.1 GCA_022706175.1 Candidatus Zhuqueibacterota bacterium
TGATGTAGCGCATGGTATAGGGCTCCGCATTCTCCAACTGATAGTCGCCGGGCGCCAATTCATAGGGAATGATGTTGACGCAGCCCATTCGCTTAAAGTTCACATCGTTCTCTACCAGAATTTCATCAAACAGAAACCACAGCTGCGTTGGTTCTTCACAGTGAACCTGCGCGCCGACAAAACCGGTCAAATTGGTGCCCAGGTCAAAAATGCGGAATTGGTACTCGGCAAGCGCGGCGCTCTGTCCAGGCGCAAAGGCGCACGGCGTGGTTTCCGTCAGCACGCTGCGATAGCGCTGCATTTCCAGTGAAGGAATGATGGACAACTCTGATTGCGGAAACCCTCCGAGATGGGCACCGATGCCGGTGAGCGCCCGGTCCTGCCAAACCTTTTGCGCCGACGGCTGTTGTTCCAGCCGTCCGGCCGCCGTAGAGACCCTGGCCGGACGCATGCTGAAGGTTGGGTACGGAACCCTTCGCGGTAAATACTCTTTGGCCATCGTGGTGCTGCATTTCACCTCTTGAAAAGGCGCTTCCGGCTGAACACGGCATTGGCTGAAATCCGGGTTCAACCGGTACATCTCGAGAAAGGGCCGTTGAAAGCTGTACCTCTGCATTTTTTGCACCCGTTCATCCATCAACCGGGCACGAAAAGGCGAGCCGGCGCCGCCGGTGGAGGCCAGCACTCGACCATCCGCCACCACTTCGGCCTGAAGGAAACCCGGTTGATCCACCAGGTAATAGCTGTTGACATTGTAGGCGGTCACTTCGATATAGAGCACGTTACGGCCGTCGCGCAGGCCTTTGCGCAAAGGCCATTCATCGATACGATGAAAACCGAGAGGCCCGCGGGCCGGACCGTAGCCGAGGAACTCTCCATTGAGGAATAGGCGGTAAACGGACGATCCGGTCAGCCGCAACCGCAGGTCGGCCGAGTGCGGTGCGGCAAAGATCGCCTGAAATCCAACGGCGCAGTTCAAGGTCTTTTCCATGCCCTTGGGCCAGATCGGTTTTGCGGAGACAAAGACCGGCGTTGTTTGATCGACGGCATTTGCCTGGGTGATGAAAAGCAACAGAAGCGGAAGATACAACAAGGTTGCTGGATGAACAAAACGAAACAGAGCGACCATGATCAACCTACCTCGAATTATTTTTCGTCTGCCGATGGACAGGCGCAAAGAGCGTTGCGGTGCTGTCAGCGGTAGTGGGGAATTAGGGGTGCAGAATGACTTTCAGCAGCTTTTGTTCGTTGCGAACAAGCTTGTCGAACCAGAGTGCGCCCTCGGACAGCGGCGCCTTGATGCTTTGCAGGAAATCGACATCCAGAGTACGTCTGGCGATCATGTCGAGCACAGCCGGGAATTCGCCGCACACGCCGCAGCTGCCCTGCAGACGAAGCTGCCGTTCGACCATTTGCTGCAGAGGCGCCTGGACCGAGGCATCAGAAAAACCGACGACATTCACAACTCCATTGCCGTCCAGACAATCGATCGCTGTCTGCAGCGTATCGGCGCGGCCCAGAGTGTCGAACACGACGGCAACTCCATGGCCTGCGGTGAGTGAGCGGATGCGTTCACCGACGCCGGCGTCGTCCGAGAACGCCTCATCAGCGCCCGAATCCAAGGCGAAATTCCGCCGCTCCTCATCGTGTTCCACGGCGATAATCGGCGCAGCGCCGGCGAGAGAAAGAAGCTGGATCAGCAGCAGACCGGTCACTCCGCAACCGATCACCGCTGTCGCCTGGTTCAGATTCGGCGGCGTCAGGCGAAGGGCATGGGCGGCAAGGGCGGCCGGTTCGGCCAGTGCCGCCTGATCAAAACTCACCGAATCGGGAATCCGATGCAACAGATGGCCGGGCAGAGCGATCAGCTCCGCCATGGCGCCATCCAACCGATAAGCCTGGCAGGAAACGCCCACCCGCTTTTTCGCATCCGCAAGGTGGTATAATCCCGCACGCACCTGCCGGTCTTCGAGTGAGTAAACCAGAGATTCAAAGGCCACGCGGTCCCCAGGCCGCCAACCGTGGACCTGCCCGCCGACCTGTTCTACGACGCCGGAGGCCTCATGGCCCATGATGAGAGGCGGCACCCGCAGATCAGACCCTCCGTCCAATCCGGCGACATCATCCTCGCCGATGGCGCAGGCTTGGACGCGGATTAATACTTCATTCGGCTGCATGCGGGGCTCAGCCGTTTCCTGATACTCCAGCTGGCCCGAAGCGATCAGCACCAATGCTTTCATACGTACTCCTCGATAAAAACAACCGCAAGATGACGAACGATATCCTGGTTTCTATCTCTCCTCACGCCCTGCAGAACGCCTGGCAGCCAGCAGTTTGCTCAACCGATCCGGATAGTTGGTCATGATCCCGTCCACGCCCAGTTTGAGTACCGCCTTGAGATCCGCGCTCTCGTTCACTGTCCAGGTGAAGAGCTGCTTCCTCGCCTGCCGGCAGCGGCTGATCCACGCGGCGTCCAACAAATGGTAGTCGGCGCTGAGGATCGGCCACGGAACCTCCAGGGCCTGTTGCGGATGATCCTCAAAGATGAACCCAAGCGGAATAGACGAGCTCAGTGCGGCGACCGCTCTCAGCGCCTTTTGATCAAACGAGGTGATCATGCAACGGGTCTGATGCCTTGTGAGCAGATCCACCACCTTGGCGGCCAGAATGTCCACCCGCTCCTCCACCTTGATCTCAACGTTGACGAAAAGCCGGTTCGACGCCAGCCTCAGAACCTGCTGCAACGTCGGGATCGGC
>JAKJDB010000603.1 GCA_022706175.1 Candidatus Zhuqueibacterota bacterium
TGGTCGGCGTCTGGTGGATCATCAACCGCAGGATCACACTGGCAAAAGAAAACGACCATTCATCCGATCAGACCAGCTGAACAGCGGCGACGGATTTTAATGTGAGGCCATGATGAAAATATTTTTTCCCCGTATCCCCTTTTGGGCAGGAACGGCAACCATTCTCTGGGCTCTCGGGCTTTATGCACTGTTTGTCCGCTTTTTTTTCGGTCTGGGCGCCGCCACCCATCTTTCCGACTCAATGCCCTGGGGATTGTGGATCGGCTTTGACATTCTGGTTGGTGTGGGCCTGGCGGCCGGTGGTTTTCTCATCACCGCCATGGTCTATATCTTTCATCTCAAGGAATATCAACCCATCGTGAGGCCGGCGATCCTGACTTCGTTTCTCGGCTACGGGCTGGTGATCATCACATTGCTTATTGACCTGGGCAAGCCGTACCACATCTGGCACCCCATGGTCATGTGGAACCATCACTCGGTGATGTTTGAGGTGGGATGGTGCGTCCTTTTATATACGCTCGTTCTGTTCTTCGAGTTCTCGCCTGTGCTGCTGGAACGGTTGGGGCTGAAAAAACCCCTGTCCTTCATGACCCGAATAATCCCGCTTTTGGTCATAATTGGAGTCCTGCTCAGCACCCTGCACCAATCTTCGCTGGGTTCGCTATACCTGATCGTGCCGGACAAAATGCACCCGCTGTGGTATTCAGATCTTTTGCCCAGCTTGTTTTTTACCTCTGCCGTGGCCGCCGGACTGGCGATGGTCATTTTCGAATCGTATCTGAGCAGCCGGGCCTTTGGCCAAGCGCTGGAATTCTCTCTGCTGAAACGGCTGAGTCGGAGCATCGTGCCGATTTTAATGCTGTACGCCCTACTCCGTTGTTACGACCTGCTCGGCCGCAATGCCCTGGGCGCTGCTTTCAGCGGTTCAACGGAAAGTTTCTTCTTTCTCGCAGAAGTGTTTATCGGAATCATTCTACCGATCATTGTTTTCAGCATCCCGACGTGGCGCAACAACCGCGCCGGCCTCTTTCTCGGCGCTGTCTTTGTCCTCATGGGCTTTGTGCTCAATCGCCTGAACGTCTCCACCACCGGCTTGCTCGGTTCCGCCGGCGTATCATACATGCCAAGCTGGATGGAGTGGGCGATCACCGCTTCCATGCTGACTGCCGGGATCGCCGTGTTTCGGCTGGCGGTCAGGCATTTGCCGATTTTCAACCAGCAGGAGTTGCAGTCAAAACCGGTCAAACCGCCGTTGCTGCAAGCGGGAAACACCGGCGACGCTGTCATGGCCGGGCTGGGCGGTCTGCTGTTGCTGATCGCCGTTTTTTTCGGCCTGAGCCGGCACCAGGCTGTCGGAAAGCCTCAGACCTCTGAGACGATGCTTTTGCCGGCGGAAACGGATTTGCGCCTGCCTGCGGCCATTGTCTTTCAACCCGACGAACAAAGCCCGGGAAGGGTGACATTTCATCACGAGACCCATGTCGATCCATCGCGACCCGGATGCGCCACCTGCCATGCAAGGGCCTTTCGCATTCGTCCGGCCATGGCCGGCCAGACAGGAACGGTGAAAATGGATTCGCTGTATGCGGGCAAACAGTGCGGCATCTGCCATAATGGAGCGAGAACTGCCACAGCGGTCACTGAAAGGAGGAATAAAAACAAAAGCGGGCGAAGCGCCTAACCGGCGCGGCACCCGCTTTTCTTACAAACTCAGCATCAACGGGACGGTCGATCTCGGTCCGAGGAGGCGATGATCTCCAGAACCCGAGGCAGCAGCGTTTGACTGGTGCTCAACGCCTCATTGCCATAGACGGTCTCATGACCCGACCAGTCGCCGAAATAACCTCCGGCCTCGCGCAAGATAACCGGAAACGGGCCGCAATCCCATGCGTTCATGATCGGATCCAGCATCAGATCCACACGGCCGGTGGCTACTAGAACGTGGCCATAGCCGTCGGACCAGCCGGCACGATACCAGAACGCCGACTGCAGCCGGCGCCACGCCTCTGCCCGGTGAAATTGAGCAAAAGTGACCGGATCGGTGAAGGCGATCACGCCGCGACTGGGATCATCGAGCTCGCGCACATGAACCGGCCGGCCGTTGCAATAGCAGCCCATGCCCTCGGCGGCGTACACCATTTCATTCAGAGCCGGAAGATAGACCGCGCCCACTCGAATGCGACCGTCCACTTCTAATCCGAGCAGCACCGTATACAAGGGAACCCCGCACATGAACGATTTGGTTCCATCGATCGGATCGACAAACCAGCGGCAGCTGGAGTCGCGGCTGGAGCCGCCGAACTCTTCACCCATGATCGCATGATCCGGAAACCGGGTTTCGATGCGTTGACGAATGAGGAGCTCTGCCTCCCGGTCGGCGATGGTGACCGGCGTGTCATCCTGTTTAAAATCCGGCGCAATGCCGCGGTTAAAATAGCCCAGCGTCAACCGGCCGGCTTCATAGGCGGTCTGCACGGCGAAATGCAAATAGGGCGCCCATCGTCTTGCAGCGGATACCGTATCGGCAGGACTTTTCATTTCATTTTTTTAGTAAAGTGTTTATAGCATGCCCAGGCGACCGCGAACGATACCAGAAAAATGGCCGCCGGCAGAATATAGCCCAGAATGGGGTGACCGATATATAGGAACATGGTTAGCCCTCTTTGCTCATTTTTTTATTCTTTTTGTAATAGATGTAAGCGAAGATCAGACCTGACAGCGAAAAAAGATAGATGACGGTCATGCCTATGACGACG
>JAKJDB010000028.1 GCA_022706175.1 Candidatus Zhuqueibacterota bacterium
CGAGTCCAACTGATTCAGCGCAACCTTCGATGTCATTCGAGGCTGCCAACCTGACAGAACTGGTATTCACGCTGCTTAACCTCAACGCATTGGTTGGGCGATAACTTTATCTTCTTACTTGCAGTCCGAGTATTTTTTCCATCGGATCAAAATCGCGATCGTTGTGCAATAGCTCAAAACCGTTTTCAATACAGAAGGTAGCGATAATTACATCGATCATTTTACGTACTGTTATTCCACTTTTCCGTAAAATTCTGAAATTCTGGGCAGATTGTAAAGCAATCTTTTTGCCTACAAAATCATGATACTCCAAACTTTCCATGATCTCTTTCGCAGCTTGATATTCTTTCTCGTTACGAAAACCCTGAAGGAATTCAGTGATAATAAGATCCCCCGTAATTATGCGATTGTGATCTAACTCATAATCAAGTAAGTTGGTATGAGTAGCATCGATTCCTCTGACATAATCAATCCATACAGATGTATCAGCGACAATCATTTTTCTGCTCTCATTTTATCAAGATCACCTTCCCATTTTAGTTTTCCCCTGTATTTTCGAATTTTCGCTTGTGTTCTTAACGCAATCAGTAATTTGAGACCTTCTTCGACCGCATCTTTTTTAGTCTTATGCCCAGAGAGCACAAGTGCTTTCTGCATCAAGTCGTCGTCAATTACGATATTTGTTCTCATAGGGTCCTCCTGTCATGTGTATAAATACGACATAATATACACATGACAGTGAAAGGAAACAAGTATTTTTATGCGTTTGACATGTCCGCCCAACAGCTGTGTGGTCGCCGCGGTAAAATGGAAACTGAACCCCAAAATGCAAATCAGCCAAGCGGCCACCTTCACCAGCCGCTGGTTAGGCGAAGAAGACGGGCAAGATGCCCTTGCTATGGTTCCGCGCGGGGAAGGAATTCCCCGGGCGATCTTGAAGGCTTTCTCCATTTGGAAAAATAGCTAACTAACGCCAAGTGTCAACAAAGGGCACTTGAAAATGTAACGGGTGCGGGCAGTTGAAAATGTGCTACTCTCGTCATAGGCGTTTGGGCGTGGCCTTCCTTCAGATGAATACTTCTTCAGAACCATGAAAATTCTTGATTATTAAGCTATAATTTATTAAAGTTAGCAAGAAATAACTGGTTTTGAAGTGGTATAATTGGGTGGGATACTATGGGTAAAAGGAGCACAACATTATTCATCGTTGATGAGGAGTGTTGTGCTCTTTTTGTTTTTTATGATGGTTCTGATATATGCGCCGATAGAAAAACACAAGAAAATAAATTGCATCCCTCCTAATGTAGAGTTAAATAAAAATCAACTTAACAATTATTGAAATAGTATTGGACTCTTGTGATAAGGATGGATCTATGAAAAAAATTAAATTTCAAATTTATTTCATATCAGTTTACCTTTTTTTTGCACCATTTGTCTATCTTGCGCTACATCACTTGTGCTGCAACAATTCAGTTTCTGCAGACGTGACTTGCTTTTCCTCCACAGGCAGAGCTATTGAGGCCAAAACTGCCCAGCCGGTAGTGCCGATGGAGATTGGCGATAAATGGTACTTTGAAAAAAGATATCAATACAGAGTTTATGGTCAACCGTCAGTTGATGATTATACACCATGCGTGTTTTCAGTGATAGATACTACAAGAATAAATAAGCAAAAAGTATTTTTGGTTGAAAGACAAGAAATACCTTCATATATAAAGTCAAGAGAGACATGGCATTCTGACTCATTAGTTTTCACGCGGAACGGCAGTTTATATTTTAGTCGGAAACAGCATAAAGATACTACGTGGAGCGTATCGGGTGGTGGCACTTTTGGCATTCGAATAAAAGCTGATACAATTTTAGGAAGCGTTTGTACAACACAAACCACTTGGCTCCGCTATTGGCATGCAGGAACTGGCTTAGACCGATCCTACACGGTAGGTGAGAATATAGGAATTGTGAGCATAATAGATCTTGAACAAACCCCGAACTATAATAATCGGATAGAGACCAATTACCAGTTGGTGAAGGCGCCTCATTTATCGCCAGGCAAGCCACTAAACTGTTTTATTCTTAAAATGCAAAAGACGCAAAGTGATTTGAAGATTACTTGGAATAAAAGTCTTGAAGATAATATCTCACATTACAGAATATTTGCCAATAATAAATTAATCGATTCTACCGCAAGTTCATTGGATACAATCAGAGTTTTGCATCTTAAACCTGAGTATGAGCAACTGATTGGTGTCGCAGCAGTGAATAATGCCAATACAATGAGTAAGTATCATAGCCAAAAACTATCAGATTTCGCCATGGGCCCGGCTGCGTTCGATCTTGTATCACCTTCGCGGGCTTATCAAAAGATTAAAGTATCCGCAGACTCTACCATCTCTTTTAGCTGGGAAGCCAGCAAAGGCAGCAATGATGAAATGGTAACCTATAATCTTCATATTTATTGTGATAATTTTGATAGCACCATAACGGGAATCAGCACTAATGAAGTTAACATTCGTTGGCGGTGGCTGGAAAATATGCAATATACGTGGTCAGTAGATGCTACTGATGGGCTCTTGTTGACTTCAAGCCTTAAGAAAAATCCTTTTCAAATATTCTATGCCGTTTTTGAATCACCTCGCATCTATCCAAATCCCTTCCATTCAGCGGCGAATATATTTTTCAGATTGACGACTGATGGACATGTTACTTTAACGATTTATAATTCTAAAGGACAAAAAATCTTCGATCTCTTTGAGGGGATGCAATCCTTAGGTCCGCATATCATTACTTGGCCATGCCTTGACAATAGCTGGAATCATGTAGCATCAGGAGTATACTTTTTGGTTTTTATATATAATGGCAAAAGATATGTACAGAAAATGTTACTTTTAAAATAGTGAAACGATTATTGGTTGTACAATAGCGAATCTTGTTCTCGAATTCTTTATAGTAGAAGACCAAAATATTTATATACTTACAAAAAACACCAAACATTAGTTGCGCGATTACGTTAACAACCTTTAATTCTGAAAATAGAAATACGTGGTTATCCTGTCCTATCCGCGGGCCTGGAGGCCCGCGCTCCTTGGCTTACGGTCACAGATCTATGCTGCCGCGTTCATAGTGCAGCAAAAAACGCCAACCGGCAAGTTGGCACTCCGGTTGGCGTTCCCAGGTTGGCGTTACAAGATAACAATTATTTTATAAATCCATGGTACAAGCCCAAATAATAGGGCAATAAAAAGACAGCGCCGTCGGCGAGCCCGCGGCCGGAACCGCCGGTGACCAGTTCAAAGGGATTGCGGTTCCAATGATTGAAATGGCATTCATCCACCGGAATGACTTTGCCGTCGACCCGATACCCCTGTCTGGTAAACGACTCGGGATCCTCGTCAAAGCAGGCGGAAAGCTCCGACAAGCGCACCAGATCGATGCGACGGCTGTTGTCGTGGCGCCAGTCAAAACGATCGAGGGGAAAGCGCTTCAGCGTCTCCACCCCATCCTCCAGCCAATCGCCGGTGGCGTCCAGCGCATGCGTGCCCCACTGATCGGTGTAGCGAACGCCGTTGCACGAGGCGGCCATCAGGAAATTGAACAGCGGATTCATCTCCGGCGCCTCGAGCCGCCAGGTCAGCCAAAAAGAGGCAGCATATTGCGAACGCCGCAGCGGATCCGGCTCATATTTGATGAGATTGTAATAACACATAAAACCCATCTCATCATCGGACTGATTGCCGCTGCCGATGCCGCGCTGAACTTTCATGTTCATCACATTCTGTAGATATCCGTGCCGATTGATCAGCGAATCGGCCACGGTCCGATATTTGGCATCGCCGGTGATGTGCGCGGTGGTGGCCAGATAAGAGAGCATGCTCAGCGAGTTGAGCCCTCGTTCGATGAACCAGCGCGGATCGAAATTGATCTCTGCCGGGTCATAGCGCCCCCATCGCGTGGGCCGGCCGTCATGATCGACCAGCTTGCAGCCGTGCTTGATCAGGTGGTCGGTCAACCCCCGCACCTGTTCCTGCACCTGTCGCTTTTCCGTTTCTGTTTCCGCCACCAGGTCGTAATAGAGCCCGTAGAGAAAATAGTGGCCGTCCAGTTCATCGGAGCTGGTGTCTGTTTTCCAATACCACTCTCCGTCTGCGCTGACGGGCCAGCGCGGTTCGAACACTTTCCAAAACTTGTCCCGCCCGGCCTGGTTGCGCCGATCGTCCTCCAGCCGGCCGATGTTGGGATCAGGACCGCTGGTGGGAAGCACCGTGCGGCAGACAAAACCGGCAGGCGCCGGATGCGTGCCGCCCTGGGTCACCTGGCCCAGAAAACGCATGGCCTGAAACGCCTTGTCCGCCCTTCGTTTGGCGAGCGGATCCCGCGTGGCGGCATAGGCGAAACATTCGCCGGCGCCATACATGCTGGTCCACAGTCCGTCGTTGTCGCTGTCGGACTGGTAAAATTCCGCTTTATCGCCCGGATTCTTCACCCCTACCTCCAGCACAAACTCGTAGGGCGTGCGCCGGTGATAACGATCGATCTCCGCCTCGAACCAGGCCGCCTTTTGCGCCAGCGTCATCGGTTCCCGGTAAATCCGGGACACACCCCGGTTTGTCGCCAGCCAGGCCGCACCCGATCGAGTAACCGCGATGCTGTTCACTCGATCATTCGGCAGCCAGCGCAAACCCTGACGGTATTCCCAGGTCTTTCCATCATAACGGATCGCGCCCATGGTCGTGCCGAACCAAATCGAGCTGTCCGGCCCGGCAGCCAAAGCAGTAAAATCATCAAAGGGCAACCCATCCTGCCCGGTGTACAGCTGCCACCTCTCCCCTGTCTGGCAGCCAACACCCTGTGGACAGGCAAACCATAGCCGCTCAAACCGGTCCACGGCAACGCCACGAACATCCGCCGGCGCCCAGCTCTGTTTATCCTGACGTGGATGCAGCGCACGCCATGCCTTTTCCCCCTGGCTGTATTGCATCAAACCGGCTGAGGCGGCGGCATAGATCGTCTGCTTTGCATCAACCGCAAGCTGCTTGATCACGCCCAGGCTTTTGGTCTCAACCAGCGGCCTGGCTTTGCCGCTCTGCGAAAGGAGATAGAGATTCTCCTCGCCGGCGAGATAAATCTGCTCGCCGAAAGCCAGCGCGGTGATCGCCTTGGCGGACGGCTTTTTCTCCAACACAAGCTTTTGTTCGATTCGCCCGCCCTGCAAGATCAAAACAGCTCGCTGCGGAGCATCGGGATCACCGGACTCGGCCAAGGCGGCCACCTGCCGGCTATGTGCGGCCAACAGACGAATGCGTACGCCCTGTGTCGCAGGAATCATTTGCCAGCTTTTTTCTCCTAACCAGGCCGCGCCCTTGTCCGTGCCGGCATAGAGGATCCCATCAGCGGCTGTGGCCAGACCGTTGACTTTATCAGCCGGCAGGCCCTGATCCACAGTGTAAAAGGTCCGCCCTTCCTGTTCGAACACCACCGGTTTGGCATCGGACTGAGCGGAAGCCAAACAAGCTCCCACAATCAGCAAAAAAAGGATAACGTTCTTTTTCACCATGGAGGGCTCCTCTTATTTTTTCGCCTGCTTTTTTAAAAGGCTGCCTAACTGATCAAGAGTTAACTCTTGATCAGGGTTGAAAGCTTTGCTGTCGACATACTTGATCAGACTCGCCAGCATCTGGCGACAGACCGGATTTTGCGCCCCCTCAGCGAGCAGATCGATGCTGCACACCAAGACTCTACCTTTACCCACACGGCCTTCAAAGATCAACGCCAGTCGCCGGGCGGTGAACCAGTCGTCGATCACGCTGACGATGGGCTGCAACGATTTCGGCAAATCCGATACAATCATCGGAGCGGCTTGGTGGATCAGATACCACCATTGCCAGTTGCTGTGATAGTCGGTGGGAAACTCAGCCAGCGCCCGATGACCGGGGTCGCACAGAATGCCGAGCGTATGCGGAGCCTGACGGCTGGTCCAGGCGGTGTTCCAAAAGATGGAGGAAAATCCCAGCGCGATCGGCCCGGTTTTAGCATCCCCTTTCACCTCGCCGGGCGGAATGAACAACATTACTTTACCGCCCTGCGCCAGCTTTGCTTTACAAACCTCATCGATGCGGTTGCACACCAACACGTCGTCCGGAATCGTTGCAGAGACCTGGTCTGGATAGATCCACACGTCCCATTGATTTTCTATATCTCCGGGCTGCAGCGAAACGACCAGCTGAAACTGTCCCGGACTGTCCACACCCTGCAGAGGAATATGGATCGAACCCAGAGGGATGGCATTGTCAATGGGAATATCACGAGCCGGCAAAGAGCCGCTGGCTACCGTGCGATGCCGTGCATCCTGCAGCCGCCATAGACAAGTGCGATCGTGCAGCGGCTGATCGCCGAAATGGGCGATCTCGATGTCGGCCGCCAGAGTATCGGCGTTGGTAAAGACCCGCTTCTCCAGCCGCGCCAGCAGCACGGTGTGATTGCAGAAGCGGCGATATTCCGCAGCCGTAACATATCCCTTCTCCTGCCAAAAAGGATCGAGCACGCCCACCAGCGCTGTGCCCTGGCCGGGGAAATCGTGCAAATCAAGCAGTTGAAATCCAGCCATGGCCGGCGTGCGCAGCGCGGACTCGATCTCTTCTTTATAGAGAAGCGTTTGCAATTTTCCGGAGGCGAGGAGAAATTTGTCCGCCTGCTTGGCCATTCCCTGCTTTTGCAAGCGATCGTAAAATATGTCAAAATTCTTGGGCTTGAGATAGCCGGTGTATTTTTTCCTTTCGCGGAAATTGGGATACACACACCACTGGCCGATCTCGTGGCTGATCACCGGCACAGAGACGCTGTTGATGAATTGACGATAATCGACGGTGGTGGTCGGCGGCAGGGCGTTGACGCGTGATTTCAATCCCTTTCCCCACGCCTGAATGCGCGGATCCGGGACTACATGAAACTGATTTTCCGGCAATTTTGGCCAACCGGACGCAGCCGAATACAGACGCCGGCTATCCATCGACTTGAAATGTTGCACCCATTCACTCAAATAACTGTTCTTGTTCACGCCGCCCGGCTCATTGCCGTAGAGCATAAAGACGAAGGAAGGATGATTGCCGTAAAAGCGCAGAATCCGCTCAGCCTCCGCGTAAATCCACGCATCGGTCGGCCCACCGCTACCCAGTGAGGCACTGTCGTTTTTAAAGGAATTATTAGCCCAGGAAGAGCATTCCACCTGCAGATACATGCCCAACTCATCGGCCGCGGTGAATGCTGCTTCAGGCGGACACCAGGAGTGAAAACGGAGATTGTTCAAACCGTGCGCTTTGGCGATGCGGATGATCCGGCGCCATGGCTCGACCTCGGTCGGCGGATGCCCGGTCTGCGGAAAAATTGCGCATTCCAAAGTGCCGCGGATAAACGTTTTGCGGCCATTGATGAGAAACTGGGTGCCGAGCGTGGAAATTTCGCGCAGGCCAAAGGTTACTTTTTTAACCTCGCCGTTGGCCGGCAAGCGGGCGGTAAGATGGTAAAGGAAAGGATGAAACTCGTCCCACAGAGCGGCCGACTCGCCCATGGGAATGGTAACCGAAAAAACGCCACCTGATGAATCCCATTGCACCAGCGCAGAGGCATGATATTCACCGGGATCGATCTCCAGGGAAACCGGCATGGTCCCCAGCTCAGCTCTGAGCGAGCCGACCTTACCTTTGACCAGGATCGAGTAGGAGGCGATATCAGGGTATACTTGCAGATCCTGAATCCACACTGCAGGCGTGCGGATCAGCTCGATGCGGCCAACCATGCCGTTCCAATTTCCCTGCGTGTGGTCGGAAACGCTGTGCGAGTTGACGCCCACGGGCACAACCAGGCGGTTATCGATGCGCACAGTCAACACGTGCTTGCCGGCCGTTAATCCGGACAGCTCATAGACGTGGGGCGTGGCCAGGGCGTTCTGGCTGCCGATTAAGCGCCCATCGATCCAGACGCGCGTTTCCCAGTGCGGCCGTTCGATGAACAGTGCAACGTGGCTTTCACCCCAATCTGCCGGAATAATCACATCACGCTGATACCAGGCCGCACCGCGATAGTATTTTTCCGGCTGCAGCCAAAAGGGCACTTGGATGTGACCCGGCCGGCGATACTCTGCATACTCTGGTGCAAGAAAAAACGAGCTGTCCAGAATGGTGCCGGTCCAGGGCGTCTCCAGGCTGATCTCATCACCGATCCCCTGCGCCGCCAAATCCACAGGGACTTGCACTCGGCCGCCAAGTACTCGCTCCGGCCAATGGGCCTGTTCGCCGATATCCTGGCGGTCCAACTCGTAGCGCCATTTGCCGGCCAGCGGAATAGACTGCGCCATGAGGGTCATGCATCCAGTCGCCAGCAGCGCCAGAGCAACCAGCCAATGCCATTTCATGGTATCCTCCTATGATCAGCCCATGGTATCGTTTGCTGCAGCGAACTCCACTCGCTTCCGTGCTTGTGGATCACTTTCAAGTGTAGAGAGCACAGCCCAGGAGCCCGGCCGGTTCAGTTTCCCAACAAAAAAGCAAGCAGCTCTCTGCCATGCCTGAAATCCGGCATCAGCAGATCGCAGCCGGCTTTGGTGAGCCGTTCGATCTTGCGCGGTTCCCAGCCGCAGCCGGTGACTTCGTTGGAAGCGATGCCGATCGCGATGGCGCCGTTTTCCTTGGCGTTGCGGATCTCCACCGGGCCGTCGCCTAAAACCACCAGTTCGGCGCCGTGCAAATTGTTGTTGCGCAGAATTTCTTTGATCACCTTATCCTTGGAATACTCTTCCACTGAACCGATGGCGCCGTACACTCCGCCTTTGAACCACTTGTCCACGCCCAGCACGTTCGCTTCGTTGCGCACGTCCTCCTGATCCGTTCCGCTGGCGGTGTACATGATTACATTGCGGTGGTAGAGCTGCTGACAAAAATCAATGGAACCCGCAACGGTGCAATCGGCAAGAGTTTTACGGCCGCTCTGCAGTTCGGCGATGCGCCGGCGTACGGGCACCATCAAACGGTCGTTGTAGATTTTTTTATACCCCCAACTGTCCAATATTTTATCCTTGGGCACCAGGCCGAACTCTTTCACCATCTCCACCAGCCCCTCCATCTGCAGGATGGTCTGAATGCCGGTGGTTTCATCGATAAATTCACGAACCCGGCGAACCACCTCATCGCTTACCGGATGATCGCCGCAAATGCTTTCGATCATCACCGGCTCCATGATCCGTTCCCATCCTTCACGTAAAATGGAGATGGTGCCGTCGAAATCGAATATGGCGTATTTGATTCTTCCGCGTTCCAGGTTTTTATTCAAGATGCGAATCTCTGTTCCAGGGAGTGAGTCCATTCTCTGCTCTGCCTTTCTCTGTTTAAAGTTTTTCCAGTTTATAAATCAAGGTCGCAAATGGTTCATAGCGTTCTGTGATCGCGCCGTCCTGAATCTCGATCCGGCGATTCTCCGGCAAAACCTGCGCGGATGCAAATCCCTGCAAACCGCTGAGGCGGAGATGAACCGGATTTTTATCCGCATTGACGGTCAATAGATAGACCTCGCCGTTAACCGATTTAGCCGCCATCTCTACACCGCGGTCCACCGAATGGCCCACTTCGAGATACTCCTTGGTCAACGGCAATGAGACGGATCGTCCGGCCAGGACCAGCTGCAGGGAAGAGAGCTCGCGCGTTACTCTGGTCAAATCGGTCCAGAAAGCGGATGGCTGCGGGGTGAAGGCTGAACCCCAGTAGATGACGCCGTTGGCGCCGTGTATAATGGACTGATAAGCCATAAAGCGGCTTTCCTCATAGCTTGGATATTTCACCATCTGCGTATCGCGGTCCGTCGACTGGCGCAACATCTCCCAGCTGAACGCCTGCAGCACCATGAACACCGGCCGCTCAGGGCCGGCGACCGTGCGCATTTTGTCCGTATACTCGCCCACCTGACTGATGTAAGTGTTCAACAGATCACCCTGCATCCCGTCCGGGTAGAGCGCGTAGGTGATGCGAATGCCCCTGGGGATAACCGGATAGATATCGCAGGCGACGATATCGGTCGCCGCGTTATAGCGCTTTAACGTGGAGACCAGGTTCGTCGGCGCGTGGTTGGTGTAGACCGGATGATGCGGGTCCGCCTGCTTGAGCGCCTGATAGCTTTGAGCCAGATCCTCGGGTTTGACGCGGCATTCGGCGGAATTCCATCGCCAGGCCGGCTCATCCTCCATCTCCCAGAAAAGCAAGGCTGCATGGTCCTTCAATTTATTGACCCGCTCGACAAAAGCCGGCTGGGCTGTTGCCATGTTAGCCGGATCGATGGAGCCCACGCTGATCCAGGTCTTTAGCCCATGCGCCTGGGCCTGATCGAGTTCATTCCGTTTTTCATTGACCCGCACCAGATTGTAACCGCTCTCGCGCGCGGCGCGAAATCCATTTTCAGCCTGGGGCAGATAATAGGTGCCGATGATAAAAGTGCGCTGCCCTTCTATGATCATCATGCCGTCGCTGTCAAAACTAATCGCCTGCGCAACCGGCGGCGCTGCCTCACGGCCGCAATGGTGCAGCAGCAGGCAGGCACATCCTAAAAGCACTAACACGGATCTTTTCATTGCTGCCACTCCTTTGGAATCTCTACGATGCACACATCCGGATTGCCCAGATATTCGGAACCGAAAATGACAAATCGGCCCCGCGTATCCCAGCCAACCTCCGGGTGAGTGCCGCGGCCATAGGTGCGATGACCCGTAGTCAATAAATGCTTTTGCGTTGTTTTTGCATCAAAGAGGGCGATGCCCCCGTGCCAGTTGTCCCCTGCTACCCAGCGTCCGTAAGGATCACCACTGGCATGCCACCAGTTCAACTCCGCCACCTGGCTGTCTGTACCCTGCGGCCAGTAACTGCCTGCGCCGATGATCCGAACTTCATGGCTGTTAATATCGACAATTTTTACATGAGATTCAACCTTAAAACCATCTTTTTCAAAGCCGCCACAAAAGGTAACCAGATTGCCGACCCACCAGCACTCATGGGTCACCAGCTCTCCGGGCTGCTGCGGATGCAATTTCCAGGCGCCCTTGCCGGAAAAATCCACCAACCAAAGGCGCTGGCCGTCGCTGTCATGGCCACCGGAGCCGGCGAACATGACCAGATCGGGCCGATTGTGGCTGAATTGAACATGCGAAGTGCGAATGTCCGTGGTCAGTATGGTCTTGACCTGGCCCGTTTGAATATCCATGGTGGCGATGGCGCTTTGACCGTTGGCCAGGTTCGCCGACAGGCTCAGCAGGGCGCCGTCTGCATTTTCGGTCAACGCTTCCTTTAAGGACAGCTCTGCCGGAACCGTCCCGATGCGGCGCTGACGGATTCGCACCTTATTTTTCGCCGCGAGATCGATGAGGACCTGCCACTCGACCACCTCCCGCTCACGCACCACATAAACAGAGTTGGTGTGACGCGACACAATGGCCAGTCCGGCATTGGTCGCGCCTGGCGGCAAAAGCTGCGCCAACTCTCCGGTGGCGGTCAAGTAGCCGAAATATTCGCTACGGCCGCTGCGGTCCGAGGAGAAAACGATCATGGAGCCGTCCGGCAGAAACGAATTGTGGGTAAAATAAAAGGCTCGGTCTGTTGCGCCGGCTGTGGTGATGAAGCGCAGCGGATAGCCTGTGACCGGATCGGTCACGATCTTGTGCTCACAGGGATAGATCCGGCAATTCCACACCGAGCTGCCGGGCTCCTCTTTGGCCGCCGATAGAACGCCGCTGAAAAGGACCAGCAACAGTACTGCATTCAGACGGATGGATAACATGGCACCTCCTGCACAGTTTGTAGACCGCTTGCGTTTCAAATTCTAATGGTCCAGCTGCCGGCTCAATTCCGCAATCGCTTGCCGGTGCCGTTGGTAGAGCTCTACATCAGCCGGAGAATGCCAGATCATGCGATCCCCTTGTTGCAGATAATCCCGGCTTTCAATAAAAGCAGCATCAGAGAGCTCCATCACATCGACCAGAGCGATGCGCACCACCTCCTGTGCACGCTTGATCAGATCGCGTTGACTTGACGTGTTTCGGCCGCGCTCAATCTGCTGCTGCAGCAGCGCCAGGGCTGCCATATCCTCCACGCCGTCGCGCACCGCTTCCCAACGGACACTCGGCACCGGCGCCTCGCCCGGATAGACCAGGGCGTATTCATCATTCAGGTTCATGGGCGTAAACCACGGATTAAAAGGCTGGGTGCTATGCGTCCAAAAGCCGATGCCGTCCAGGCCGAAAAATTTCGCCCGCCATGCGTTGGCACGGTTGTAACGCAGCGGCGACAAGGATTTGGTCTGCGACACGCACTCATAGGACCAAACAGGCTTGCCCGATTTTATTATCCGTTCAATGCGCGGATCAGCCGCCAACAACCCGGAAACCAGACGCATGTTCGGGCACCACACATCGATGAACGGCTCGATGCGTTGAAAATCCTGCCAGGACAACCCAGGGACCGGATCCGTGTAGACGCGCAGCCTGGCGTCTGCCTCGCGGAACAGCTGCGCCGCGTCAAGAAGCACCGGTATATTCTTACCGTAATCAAGGCCCGGTTCGTCCAAAGGATAAAAAGCGTAATCGTTGTAGTTGATTCCCTGCGCGGTCAAGTGATCGCGGAAAGCGCGCAAAAATTCGATTTCGAAACGTCTCTTTGTCTGCTCGTCGGGCGGCCGGCTAAAAGTGATCGCGGGATGACCGATCTGAAAAAGAATTTGGCCCCGGCCTTTGAGCCGTTCCAGTTCAATATCCACTGCTT
>JAKJDB010000604.1 GCA_022706175.1 Candidatus Zhuqueibacterota bacterium
GCCACCTGCAGCCGAAGGGCAGACGCAGCAACTGGCGGTCAGCTTTCCCGACCAGGGGGATGTGTTCAAAATCGATCCGGTCTTGAAGCCAGAGTTCCAGACCCTGCTTTGTACGGCTATCGCTCCAGGACATATCCGCACCCTGGAGTGGTTGGTGGATGGCCTGCGGGTCGCCTCAGTGCCGCGCCCCTTCAATTATCAATGGCCGCTGGCCAGGGGCAGGCACCGGCTGGCGGTGCAGATCCATGACCGAGGCGCGGTGCAGCGCAGCGAGGAGGTTGAGATTCTGGTGTTCTGAGATGTGCGGAACAAACCCCTTTCCGGCTTTGTTAAATTACTGACTTGCTTGCTGCGGGAAAATGTGCTATCTTGTCCCTTGAAGTGATACTCAGGAATCGAATATGCCCAACATGCTTCTCAAAAGCGGTGTTTTTCTATTGATCGTCAGCGCAGTGTTCACGTTCTTTTCCGCTGTGCACGCTGCTGAGGCGAGCGCAGTCCAGCTGGTGGCCAGCGGCGAAGGATATGTGGAATTCCGGCTGTCTCCGCTGTGGGAGTCGGACACGTGTGCCGTGGGCGATGAAACGCTGCACCATTTGTCCTTTCAGGGGGCGGAATGGACAGGGCAGACAGGCGCTGCCGCCCTGCCCGGACGTACCATTACTCTGGCCGTGCCCCTGCAAGGCCAGGTGACCGCACAGGTCGTCGATGCGCCGTTTGAGGAGCAAAAAACCCTTCCCCTCGTGCCAGTGGCCACAGTGCGGCCGGGTCAGGATGAACAATTCCTTCGGGATGCCGTCTGGTACAGTCGCGACCAGTTTTTTCCCGAACAGACGGTGACGGTCAGCGAGCCGCTGTGGTTTCGCCAACAGCGCATTGTTCGCGTCTTTGTCGGGCCCGTGCAATACAATCCGCGTCAGGGCCGATTGCGCCGGTATGGCCATGTGCAGGTGCGGATCAGTTTTCCAAGCTCCGCGGCCAGCCGCCCGGTCCGAGGCGCAGCCGATGAAGAGCTCTATAGAGCGGCGTTGCTCAACTATGAGCAAGGCCGCGCGTGGCGCTCAGACACCCCTTCTGCTCTGAGTAAGACGGGTTCCAGGCTGGATACCAACAACTGGTACAAGATCATCATCCGCGGCGACGGCAAGGGCGGCAAAGAGGGCGTCTACAAAGTGGACGGCGCTGCGCTGCAGAAAGCGAATGTGCCCATCGCATCCATCGATCCCACCACGGTGCAGCTGTTCAACAACGGAGGCCGGGAACTGCCGCAATCGGTGTCTGTCAGCCGGCCGGATTCCATGATTGAGAACCCGATCCAGCTGGTCGGCACTGAGGACGGCAAGCTGGACTCCGGCGATTATCTGCTTTTTTATGGGCGGTCCCTGGAGGGCAACGCCTACGACGCGACATTGAAACGGCGCACCCATTACATTCACCGTTATGGGTATGACAACGTTTACTGGTTGACCTTTGGCAAAAAGAAAGGGCTGCGCATCGCGGACAAGGCCGCTGTGCCGGCCACAGGCGTGCCGGTTGAAACCAGTTTCCGCGACCTGGCGTTTGTGGAGGAAGAAAAAACCATCTATCTGAAATCAGGTACTGAATGGTTCGGCGCCGGCCTTTCCACCGAACAGCGCACCTTTTCGCAAACTTTTTCTCTGCCCGGCGCTGTACCTGCGGACACCACGCTGTACCGTGTGCAGATGGCGGCGGCTTCGGCCGGCACGCATCAGTTCCGTTTGTCCGCCAACGGCAACACTCTGGGCGATATGAGCCTGGTGCGCGATGTCTATGGCTACACGACGCGGATCGCCCAATTCATCGCTCCCGGCACCCTGATGGACGGCAATAACACGGTCAGCGTAACCTACCTGTCCAATTCGGACATCATGTTGTCCTACGTGGACTGGATCGAGGTGGAGTACGGTCGTAGATTCCTTGCCCAGGGCGATCAGCTGCTGTTCAACGCGCCGGTGCGGGAAGGCGTGGCAGGATTCAAAATCGACGCCTTCAGCCGCGATGATATCACGGTCTGGGAGGTGACGGATTTTCATGCTGTGCGCAAAATCACCGGCACGGTTGTGGTGAATAAAACCGTTGCCTTCGCTGACCGGATTACCGCCGTTGCGCCGCGGCGCTATCTGGCCTTTACACCGGCCGCCTATCGCACAGTCACGGAGATCGTCGCTGCCACGCGAAACGATCTGCGCACTCCCCGCGATGTGGATTATATCATCATCACCTACGATGATTTCTATCAACAGGCGATGCAGCTGAAAAGCCTGCGGGAAAACTGGAGCCCCAATGACCGGCTGTCCACCGAGGTGGTGCGGATCAGCGACGTCATCAACGAGTTCGGCTGGGGGATCAGCGATCCCACCGCCATTCGTGACTTTCTCCTCTCCGCCTATCAGCGCTGGTCGCAACCGCGCTATGTGCTGCTGCTGGGCGACGGTCACTATGATTACAAGAACATTCTCAAACACGGAGTGGTCAATTTCATCCCGCCCTATGAGACCGCTGATCGTTCAGAGAACGACACCCGCGTCACTGATGACTGGTTCACCTACCTCAAAGGCAACCGCTCCGGCATGCAGATGGCCATCGGCCGCATGCCGGTGCAGTCGGTTGAAGAGGCTCAGGCCGCGGTGGATAAAACCATCGCCTACGAGACCAACTATGAACCCGGAGAATGGCGAAAGACCATCACCATCGTCGGCGACGACGAATTAAAGGCCGGCGGTGTCGGCCAG
>JAKJDB010000605.1 GCA_022706175.1 Candidatus Zhuqueibacterota bacterium
AAGCCTTTGTCCTGGCCATGAACGAACCTTTACACTCGGTTTATCCCGGTCTGCAGGCCGATCCCCGGCCCAACGGTGCTGGCTCGATCTTTCGCATTCACCGGGATACCCGCTTCAGCCGCGACAAGCGTCCCTACAAAACCAACCTCGGCATCTTTTTCTGGCACGGATGGCAGGGCAAACGCGAACGGCCCGGCTACTATGTACATCTGGAAGGCAACAGTCTGGCTCTCTACTGCGGACTTTACGAATTTTCCAGTGAAAAGCTGCTGAACTACCGCCGCGCAGCGGCGCCGGATACAAAGTCAGGATCTGCTCAAGCCTGCGCGAACCCTTTTTTCCGCTTCCTTTTTAAGTGCCGCCATGCCCTGCTGCAAAGCTTTGGCCAGGGCCTTTCGCATGGAGCCGGCCAGAAGCGAGACCACCAGGCCTTCGAAGGACTCCTCGGTTCGCACCTTCGTACCCTCGTCGGCCTTTGTCAGCGTCCATACATGGATCGCCCGTATGCCCATCGTTCGTCCGGACCAGACGATTCTCGTCGGCGCGGTTAACTCTTCGATTCGTGAACGAATTTTCATACCGCCGGTCTTCCAGCGGAATTCCGTCCCCACTGCGACCTCTCCTTGCAGATGCATCTCCTGGACACCCTCATTCCATGCCGGCCATTCTGCCAGACCGGTCAATATGCTCCAGACGAGCTGGATGGGCGCCCTGATTTCTGCCTCGTGCAGGGCGTAAGCCGGTGCCTGGTCATTCACCTTGATTTGATCCATATCGATTCTCCTCGCCTGATGGGTATGGCCTTTGTCGTGCTAAACCTTGAACAGGCCGCGAAAGCCGCGGGCGGCATAATGCGTCTCAGCGCCGTTGTGATAGACGAAAACATGGTCATAGCGGCGATCGCAGAAGAGGGCTCCGCCCAGGGCCCGGATGGCCGCCGGGGTCTTGATTAATGCATCATGCACTGCTGTATCCATTCCGGAAATCTCTTTGTTCTGGTTGCCTGGATTATCCATACATCCCCATCCTGGCCCACACTTCAATATGCATACGTTTTATCCGTTTCAACAGTCCATGCTGTCTATTCATTCCGCATGCTGACTCCAGCTCCACCTTTCATTTTATGTAAAAAGCATACAAGTACTGGGTGGTATTGATCTAATAGACACAAGGGTCAGGTCTGACTTTAATGCTGGCCGAGGAAAAGGCGTCAATCCTGGATAGCAGCGTCGTTGTCATCCGGCCCAATCCTGTCAATCAACCTCGTTTTCAATTTCCCTGTAACTGTAAGATCGAGCGTTCGTACAATTTAAGGGCGTATATTATCCTGCTAATCTCATCGCACTGCAAACGGGCCTCAATCCTTTCACGCAGAACTCGCATACGGTGACGCTCTTGACCACGGCAGTATGCGGCCGGGCGGCCATGGAAGCCGGCGGGCTGTCAATCAGGTCGGAAGTGTTCTAATCCGTTATCCACATGGAGGGAGAACCATGAGATTCAATAATCGTCTTCAACAACTCTTCCGCAGCGAAGTCTGGTGGGTATGGTGCATTGCGGGGCTCAAGCTGATCTTGAATGTGGCCTTTCACGGCCGTTACGGCTACTTTCGCGATGAACTTTATTACATCGCCTGCAGCGACCATCTCGCCTGGGGGTATGTGGATCAGCCGCCCCTGTGCGCCCTGATTCTGGCCGCGACACGCTGGCTGTTCGGGGATTCCCTCTACGCCATCCGTTTTGTGCCCGCCCTGGCCGGCGCGGGTGTGGTGGTGCTGGCCGGTTCGATGGCGCGGCTGCTGGGCGGGAAAAAATTCGCACAGCTGCTAGCCGCTGCCGCGGCCGCCCTCTCACCGGTCATCCTCGGCAACGCCGCGCGCTATTATTCAATGAACGCCTTCGATCTTTTTTTCTGGGCGCTGCTCGCCTGGATCGTGACCAAAATCATCGTGCAGGAGCGTCCCGACTGGTGGATCTGGTTTGGGGTGGCCGCAGGACTGGGGCTGCTCAACAAGTATTCGGTGGGCTTTCTGGTCGCCGGCCTTGGCGCCGGACTGCTGCTCACCGCGCAGCGTCGGCATCTGCTCGACCGCCGCTTCTGGCTGGGTGCGTTGATCGCCTCGCTGCTCTTCCTGCCCCATATCCTCTGGCAGGTGAACAACGATTTCCCCTCGCTGGAGTTCATGCGCCGCGCTGCGGGTGAGAAAAATGTCGCCCTGGCGCCCCTCGAATTTCTCATCGGGCAGTTCATGCAGTCGGGATTCGCTCAATCCCTGCTCTGGCTGCTCGGCCTGGCCTTCTTCGGCTTTCATCCTTCAGCCAGAAAAGTGCGGCTGTTCGCGTGGGCTTTTGTGCTGATCCTCGCCGTGATGCTCCTCACCCACGCCAAGGTCTATTATCTCACTCCTGTTTACATGCCATACATCGCCGCCGGCGCCGTGCTGATAGAGCGGGTTCGCTGGCAAGGGGTGCGGCCGATTTTCACGATCGCACTGGTCCTGCTCAGTGCGCTGGTTATGCCCTTTGCTCTCCCGGTCCTGCCGGTGGATAAATTCGTCGCCTACCAGAATGCCCTGGGAATAACACCCAAAGCGGAGGAGCATTCACCGCTGGAGGAGCTGCCCCAGTATTATGCCGACATGTTCGGCTGGGAGGAGATGGTCGGGCAGGTCGCGGCGATTTACCGGCAGCTGACGCCGGAGGAGCAAACCGGGTGTGTGATCTATGTGCGCAATTATGGCCAGGCGGCAGCT
>JAKJDB010000029.1 GCA_022706175.1 Candidatus Zhuqueibacterota bacterium
AGCTTCCAGGCGATTTCATGATCGCCGGCCCGGGTCGGCAGGGCCGCCAGCTCCTCCACCAGATCGCCTGCCAGATCAAAGATGCGGATGCTCACAGATTTTGCATCCTGGGTCAAAGAGTAGTGCAGCAGGGTGGTGTTATCGCGGGATGGATTCGGGTAGCAAAAAGTCTTTTTCGCCGGCAAGAGTTCGTTGCCCGGCTGTGGAGGTTCCTGACTGCCTTTGAGCAAAAAAGTGCGAGCAGGGCCAGCGCCCCACTGGCTCCAGGACTCACCCTTTACGGCAAGGGGCAGAGACCAGGCGTACAGCTGCTGGTCAGACCCCACGACCAATAATTCCACATCGCCGTCCCTGTCCAGATCCTGCAGCACCGGCGTAGTCAACAGGCCGCCGCCTGCGCTCAGAGGATAGCCCGGCTGACTGCGGCCCGCTCGCGTGGTTCCCCAGACAAGTCCATCCTTGCTGCCGGCGAACGCCCAGGAGGCAGTTGCAGTCCTGTTTTTGATCCACACCGGCGACAGAGCGATTTCGCCCTCAGGTGAGCCGAGGTGAAAAGGAAAATTCATAGTGGCGGCGCCGGTGGATTCAAAGGCGAAAAGGTGTCCGCCGTCGGTCAACAAAATTTCCGCCAGGCCGTCTTCATCCATGTCGCCGGCCGCTGGTTGGCCCTGTGTTGACGGCAGACCAGCTATACGCTCTCCGTGCCCTTCATCGTCCACCATCCAGAATTCGCCGCCGGCGGAGAGCGCGGCGATCTCCAAGCCCGGCGCAGAGGTGAAATCCGCTGTCAGCGGCTGCCAGTGATCCTTGCCGCCGGTGAGCGGCAATTGCCATCGTACGGATGGACTGGGCGTGCAACAGGCCAGCAGACCGGTTTCAGTGGCCAGCAAAAAGGTTGAGCCGTTTTCCGCGTACTGGGACAAGCCGGTGACCGCGCCGGCGTGCAGGTCCAGGGTGATGGGTTCCTGGCTTGCGGCTGACAGCGGCTGCAGAATACACCGGCCGTCATCAAGCCCCACTACCGCATAACGGGCGCCGGTGGATTCGTCCGCCAGAAGCATGGGGCCGGCGCTGATGCGGCTGTGCAGATCGGTCTGTGTGAGCGACCACTGTGATCCGGTTTGTTGCAGCCATACATACAGGTTTCCGGACCGGCCGGCTGCCGCCAGACAGGCGCTGTGGAAGGAGGAGGGGCTCAGGCCGGCCAGAGGCTGATCAAGAGAGTCAGCAAGAGTTGCAAACAGACTGCTCTCCCTTCCGGGCAGCGGCTGTCCATCCCCCTGCCAGGCCCAAAGAACGCCGTTACGGCCGGCTGCAAAGATCGCCGTGTTTTGCACCAAATCATTACTGTTCGGGGCGTTCGCGCGAGTGTTACGGCCGGCTGCAAGGATCATCGTGCTCTGCGGGTTCAGGTCCAGTGTGAGTAAACCGGCTTTGCCAAAGGGTCCATGAACGGCCAGGGGAAATCCGTCCTGGCCAAGATCTGAATGAATGCGAACGCTCATGACCGTATCGCGGTCGCTGAATTGGTCGATGATGATGTGCGTCACCGCATTGTTGTGCGCATGGCTGTTGGGAATGGACCAGGGTGAAAAGGCGACGTGGTCCGCGTCGTTGACGATCTTGTGGGATTCGTTGGTCTTCCAATAGGCGTCATAGTAATCGCCGTTTTCGGTGCCGTAGCCTGCGTCGAACATGTTATAGACATAGCCGATGTCCTGAGCGCCGTCGCATTCGACCAGATCCACGCCGCGACGGTCGCGGTCATTGTTGATGGTATTGCCGGCTAATCCGGCTTGGATGCGGCGTTCATCGATATGCCAGATGAGCAGGCCTTCGCCCGGCAAGCCGAAATCGTATTCGTCGACGCGGGTGAGCACGCCGAACGGAGCGGAGGCGACGACGCGGCCGGTTGAATCGAATTCCACGCGGTTTCCGTACTCATCGCGGCCCAGGGTGATGTGGTCGCCGTTGCGGTCGCGCACGCGGTTTTCTATAAGAAAATATTCCTTGCTGTCTATCGGAACCTTGATGATATGGGGTGCGGTTTTCGTCGTGCTGCTGCCGATGCGGACGGACTCGCCCTGGCGGACGGTCACCGGCGTTTCCCAACCCATGTACACTTTTTCCCAGGCGCTGGGCTCAGCAGGCACCAGTCCCTGAAAATTATAAGATCCTTGATCCATCAGCCCCCAGCGGCCGATTCCGGCCTGGCCGGTCTGGGTGTTGAACAGCGATGGCATGCCGAGCCGGCTGCCCATCAGCAGCGTCATGGTTCCGAGCAGACCGAGATCCAGCCCTTCCTGATTCTGCGTTTCCGGCAGAATCAGGGCGTTAGTCACCCGGGCGCCTCCGACGGCGATGCCGGAAAAGTTCGGTTGGTCCTTGCCCACGGTTTGCAGCAGCGTTTCATAATCCAGATAAACGGATTGAATGTCGTAGGGTGTGGCATCGAAATCAAAGGCAAAGTCTTTTCCCACGCCGGCATGAAAGACGATGACGCCGTCGTATCGTGTAAAGTCGATGGTTCCGTCTTTTTCCGCCAGCAGCAGCGCATCACGCAGCAGCTCCGCCCAGCGCATTTTTTCAGTCGCCTTGTCCTCTTGTCCGCTGTAATAGACCATGTTTTGCGCCAGCTGATAGGCGCGATCCTGCTCCAGGGGAAATACGTCGGCCTTCAGGTTGACTCGGCCCTGGGACACGCGGTTGAAATAATTGTGCAGCGCGAGCAGCTGGTGTTGAAAATAGGTTCGGTTGTGCGGCGGCCGGTCGACGGTGTAGGTGCTGGTGGCGCTCAGATCAAACTTGCCGTTGCCGGTGGTGGTGGCCAGATCGTCGGCAAGGAATTCCGCTCGCAGCGCCAACAGATGCAGAGTATCCGGCAGTGATGGCGCCTGTGCGAATCCGGACGAGAATCCAATAAGCGATAAAAGAACGGGCAGTAAAACGATCGTTTTTTTTCCTGCCCGTCTGTTGGAAAAGCATATGAGCGAAAAGGCTCGAGGCATAAACCCTTCCATGGGATTAGAAACCGGCCGGACAGCGTCCACAGGCCGCCGTCCGGCCGATTCATATATTCTTAGAAACCGATGGTCAATGAAAAGCGCATGGTGTTGGCCAGGGGATGCCCTTCGGCAGCGGAGACGTAGCCGAAATCAAAGCGGTACAGTGAGTATTGAATGCCGGCGCCAAAGCTCATGTACTCCACCCGGCCGGGCTTGTCCCAATAGTATCCGGCGCGCAGCGCGATCAGGTCGCTGTACCAGTATTCAACGCCGCCACTGAGTGTGCCGTTGAAGATTTTGCTGCTGCTGATGACCTTCTCTTCATCCGTGCCTTCATTTTCCTTCTCCTCATCCACGATGGTCCACGGCGAGGTGAAAATCGCCTTGTAGAAAGGATCGGAGGTGCCGTCGTCATGGCGTGTGACCAGCAGCTTGTTCATGTCCGCCACAAAGGTCAGCCGGTTGTATTTGTTGTTAACCAGTTTATACGCCAAACCCACTTTAAGGTTGGTGGGCAGTGGATCAGCCTGAGCTGCGTCGATATAGGTGATTTTCGGACCCATGTTGGACAGATTGGCGCCCAGGCTCAGCTTGGGTGCGAAGGGCATACGGTACAGCGTGGACACATCAAAAGCAAACGCATCCGCTTTGCCATCGCCCCGTTCCGAGCCAGCGCCCATGGGAGCGAGGCTGGAGCGAATAAACCGTGCGCCGATGCCCACGCCCCAATTCTCAGCCAGCAGGGTTCCATAGGAAAGAGAGACGGCCATCTCGTAACTGGAGAACTCGCTGACCGGCTCCGGGGTATCCAAGGTTTGATATTGCTTGCCGAGGTTGAGAAAGGTCACGTTGGCGCCCAGCGTGCCGATGCCCTCCAGCGTGTGTCGGTAGGCGGCGAATTCATAGGTCAGATCCGAATCGAATTGCGGCAGCCAGTTGGCATGCATCAGAGTGATCTCTTTGCCGGTCTGAAACGCGAGGCCGGCCGGATTCCAGTAGACGGCAGTGGCATCGTCCGCAAGGCCGACGAACGCTTCGCCCATTCCCGCGGCGCGGGCGCCCGGCGAGATCAGCAGAAACACCACGCCGGATTCACTGACCGCAAAAGAGGGCGCAGTAACCGTCAGCAGGATCAGAGCGGACGCTAACAGCTTGAACAGGGTTTGCATATTAAAACCTCCTCGTTGGAAATTGTGTCTCATGTCAGTCGCCGGGGCGCCCTTAGGTCGGCTGGGGATCAAAAAAAAACCGAATGCCGGCGCTCCCACGTATTGGGCTCTACCACGACATTCGGTTTAAAAATGTACAATGGAGAGCACGAGTCCTAGCAGATCGTTAAAGAATAGCCACGTCACCAAATAATTTTGCGGAAATAAAAAAATTTGGAAATCTTTAACGAACTACGATAGGCCTGCTCTCCTGTCTATTCTTGTGTTTTTATTAACAAATAAAGATAAGAAGAAATTTCAATCAACGCAAGTGTTATTTATCAGGTGCTTCAAAGATCGTACCATGATTACGCCAGATCTGCCCTAAAGTTTCAACTTGTTGAAAATATTTATAATTAGGCTGATGACTGAGTTCGGCGTCCGCCGGTTGTCGGGCGCCGGCCTGTCGCAATATTGAATCGAGTGTCCTTTTTGAGATAACGAAAATGTAACCAGCGTTAGAATCTGTCCGGCACAGCCATGTTTCTTCGCCGGCTGATCTCATTGTAAATCTTTGCGTTCGCAGTGGAACAATCCCTGCAGCCGGCTATGAGAACCGATCATGCCATCATCTCAAAGGAGTCGCCTGGCTTGTTTGGTAGCGGCCGGCACGGTCTAGAGGCGTCCTGCTCAGCTGATCAGCGATTTGTAGGCATCGGCTTTGAGCAGGCTTTCCAGCTCGCTGAGGTCGCTCATCTTTATTTTGATCATCCAGCCGTCCACATACGGGTCTTTATTGACCAGCTCGGGTTGATCGGCGAGCGCCTCGTTGATCTCCACCACCTGGCCGCTGACCGGGGCAAAGAGATCGGACACGGCCTTGACCGCTTCGATGGTGCCAAAGGATTCCATCTGTTTCACCTCTGCGCCCACGGCCGGCAGTTCGACGAAAACGACGTCGCCCAGTTCGCCCTGGGCGTAATCGGTGATGCCTATGGTCGCCACGTCTTCTTCGACGCTGAGCCATTCATGTTCTTCGGTGTACAAGAGATCTTTCAGGATTTTCATGATGTGCCTCCATCAATTGAGTTTGGCGGTTTCCAGGAATTTTGTGTTCAGGCTGCCTCGGCGAAAATGAGGGTGGCGCAATATCTTTTTAAGCAGAGGGATGGTGGTGGCGATGCCTTCGATGACGAACTCGTTCAAGGCGCGTTCCATCCGGACGATGGCCTCTTCGCGGTTGGCCCCGTGGGTGATCACTTTGGCGATCAATGAATCGTAATAAGCCGGGATGACATAATGGGCGTAGGCGTGTGTGTCGACGCGCACGCCCAGTCCGCCGGGAACATGAAAGCTGGTAATTTTTCCCGGACAGGGACGGAAGTGGTTGTCCGGGTCTTCGGCGTTGATGCGGCATTCAATGGCGTGGCCGCGCGGTTTGAAAAATTTCAGCTTGCTCGGCAGTTCGGCGCCGGTCGCTGAACGGATCTGCTCTTCGATGAGATCGAGGCCGATGACCGCCTCGGTCACCGGGTGTTCGACCTGAATGCGAGTGTTCATCTCCATGAAATAAAAGCGGTTTTGTTCATCGAGAAGGAATTCGATGGTGCCTGCGCTGTTATACCCCACTCGCCGGGCGCCTTTGACCGCTGCGGCGGCGAGCGCCTTGCGCAACTTGGTGCTGATGGACGGCGCCGGTGATTCTTCGATCAGTTTCTGATGCTTGCGCTGGATGGAGCACTCGCGTTCGCCCAGAGAGACGACGTTGCCGTGGCGGTCGCCGAGGATCTGCACTTCGATGTGGCGGGGAAACTCAAAATAGCGCTCCAGATAAAGCGCCGGATTGGCAAAGGCGTTCTGCGCTTCTGTCTGCGCAGTGCCAAAGGCCGTGGCCATGTCCTTGGCCTCGCGTACGATGCGCATGCCGCGGCCGCCGCCGCCGGCCACAGCTTTGAGGATGACGGGAAAGCCGATCTCCTCAGCGACGGCGCTGGCCTCACGGACCGACGTCAGAACGCCGTCGGAGCCGGGAATGACCGGGACGCCCATCTGGCGCATGGTCTCCTTCGCCAGCGCTTTGTCGCCCATGCGGGTGATCATCTCCGGCGTCGGGCCGATAAAGTAGATGCCGCAGGAGCGGCACACTTCGGCAAAATGTGCGTTCTCAGCCAGGAAGCCATAGCCGGGGTGGATCGCTTCGGCATTGGTGACCTCTGCCGCGCTGATGATGTGGGGGATGTTGAGATAGCTTTTTTCCGGGCTGGCCGGACCGATGCACACGGCCTGATCGGCAAAGCGCACGTGCAGACTGTCGGCGTCCGCTTCGCTATAGACGGCGACCGTATCGATGTCCATCTCTTTGCACGCGCGGATGATGCGCAGGGCTATTTCACCCCGATTGGCTATCAAGATTTTATTAAACAATCGCAATCCTTCACGATGATGTCATCTGGATCCTGGATTTCGACGGCCGGCCGCGTTCCGCCGACGGTCATTGAGGGTCAATTAGGAACAGCGTCTGATTATACTCCACCGGTCTGCCGTTTTCCACCATAATTTTAACGATGCGGCCGCTGACCTCGGCTTCGATCTCGTTCATGAGTTTCATCGCTTCGATGATGCACAGAACTTTTCCCGGGCTCACGTGGTCGCCCTCCTTGACATAGGCTGCGGCATCCGGAGCCGGTGCACGGTAAAACGTACCCACCATCGGCGCGCGGATCTCCAAATAGGGCGTGGATGGTGTATCCGCTGCAGGGGAGGGCGCCGCGGCGGGAGCGGCGCCGGTTGCTGGGCTGGTGACAATTTCTATCTGATTCGGTTGCGACTTGACAACAGCGGCGCTGCTCTGCGCCGGCGCTGCGGATTTACTGATGCGGATTTTTCTTCCCCACCAGTAGGTGATCTCCAGCTCATGGACCTGGCTTTCCTCCAGGATCCTGACAAGTTCGCGTATTTTCTGGGCACGCATGGATTCTCCTCTCTGACGGCTAATCCGGTTGCTTCGCCTGCAACAGGCGATGCAGCGTTTCCTGGGTCATTTTGGGATTAGCCTTTCCCGAACTGGCTTTCATCACCTCGCCGACCAGAAAGCCAAAGACTTTGGCATTGCCCTGGTGAAACGCGATGACTTCCTTCGGCCGTTCAGCCAGCACAGCCTGAACGAGGGACTCCAGTTCGGTTTGGTCGCTGATCTGTTTCAGACCTTGTTCCTTCATGATCTGTCCGGCATCGATCCCGGTTTTAAGCATTCGTTCGAATACTTTTTTCGCCGTAGTTTGGTTCAATACGTTTTCACTGATCAGATTCAACAGCTCCCCCAGACGGGCTGGGGTAACCGGCAGATCCGCCAGGCTGCCTTTTTTCTCTTTGAGCGCGCGCAGTACCTCGCCCATGATCCAATTGGACGCCAGTTTTTTATCCTGCGCCGTGCGGATGGTCTGCTCAAAGAACTGTGCGATCTCCCGGTCTTCGGTCAAAACCTGAGCATCGTAGAGCGGCAACTGGTATTCTTCCACATAGCGCCGCGTCTTTTCATCCGCCATCTCCGGCATCTCTCGAGCGATCTCCGCGATCCACGCTTCGCTGATCTGAATGGGCGGCAGATCGGGCTCTGGAAAATAGCGATAGTCGTGCGAGTATTCTTTGCTGCGCATGGGTTCCGCCACTCCGCGATGGGCGTCCCAGAGCAGAGTGATCTGTTCAATCGCTTGACCCTGTTCGATCAGGCGCAGCTGACGGCGGATTTCGAAATCGATTGCATCCTGCACGTTTTGGAACGAATTCATATTTTTCACTTCAGTCTTGACGCCCAGGGCCGTGCTGCCGACCGGACGCACCGAGATGTTGGCGTCGCAACGCAGGCTGCCCTGCTCCATGTTGCCGTCGCAGATATCCAGATAGCGGACGATCTGACGGATCTGGGCAAGGTAGGCGTAGGCTTCCTCTGCGGATGAGAGATCGGGTTCGGAGACGATCTCCAGCAGCGGCACGCCGCAGCGGTTGATGTCCACCAGCGTCTCATCGCCGCCGACATAGGATTCGGCGTGCATGGATTTGCCGGCGTCCTCTTCCAGATGGATGCGATGAATGCGGATGCGTTTTTCCACGCCGTTTTTGAGCGTGATATCCAGATAGCCTTTCTCGCAAAAGGGCTCTTCGAATTGGGATATCTGATACCCTTTGGGCAGATCGGGATAAAAATAGTTTTTTCTCGCAAAGGTAGAGACCGGCCGAATGGCGCTGTGAGTGGCCAGGGCCAGCCGAGCGGCAAAGGTCACCGCGCGGCGGTTCAGGACCGGCAAACTTCCCGGCAATCCCAGGCACACGGGACAGACCTGGGTGTTGGCCTGAGCGCCAAAGCGGGTGCTGCAACCGCAAAATATTTTAGACTCGGTGGAGAGATGAATATGGACTTCGAGTCCGATGACTGGTTCAAAGGCGGCCATGGTTTTCCGTGATGAAGAATACGTTAAGGATTCCGCGCGTTCTGTTTCAGAGTTCGCTCAACAAACCGGCGGTCCGGAGTATGGTTGATTCATCGAATGGCCGGCCGATCATCTGCAAGCCGATGGGGAGGTTGTGGTGATCCCTGCCGAACGGAAACGAGATCGCCGGCAGACCGGCCAGATTGACCGAGACGGTAAAAATATCCGACAGATACATGGTCAGGGGATCATCGATTTTTTCGCCGATTTTAAACGCTGTGGTCGGGGTGGTCGGCGTCAGCAGACAATCCACGTGATCCAGGGCGGCGATAAAATCCGATTTGATGACCGTGCGCGCCTGCAGGGCCTTGCGGTAATAGGCGTCATAATAACCAGAAGAGAGCACGTAGGTGCCCAACATGATACGTCTTTTAACTTCCTCGCCGAATCCCAGATTCCGGGTGTGGATATACATCTCCTCGAGATTCGAGCGCTGGTCGGCGGCAAAGCCGTAATGAGCGCCGTCATAGCGCGCTAAATTGGATGAGGCCTCAGCGGTGGCGATCACATAATAGGCGGCGATGGCGTATTCGCTGTGCGGCAGCGATACGGTGCACACCTCAGCCCCGCTGTCGGTCAGGCGTTCGGCCGCCCCCTGCAGGGCTCGAGCGATTTCCGGCTGCAGGCCGTCGCCCGCATACTCGCGGGGAATGCCGATGCGCAGGCCTTTCACCGGCTGTCCCACTGCGGTATGAAAGGCCGGCACGGGAGTTTCAGAGGAGGTCGCGTCTTTGGGATCCTTGCCGGCGATCACCTCCAACAGCACAGCGCAGTCATAAACGTCCCGGCTGAACGGCCCGATCTGATCCAGGGAGGAGGCGTAGGCGATCAGCCCATAGCGTGAGACGCGGCCGTAGGTCGGTTTGAGGCCGACGACGCCGCAGAACGCCGCCGGCTGTCTTATGGACCCGCCGGTATCCGAACCCAGGGCGGCGGTACACATCCCGGCCGCCACCGCGGCGGCGGAGCCGCCGGATGATCCGCCGGCCACGCGCGTGGAATCGTGGGGATTGCGAACCGGGCCGAACGCCGAGTTCTCAGTGGAAGACCCCATGGCATACTCATCCATATTGGTCTTGCCGATGAGAACCGCATCCTCCGCCAGCAACCGGTCGATGACTGTGGCCTGATAGGGCGGGATAAAGTTTTTCAGCATTCGTGATCCGCAGCTGGCGGATTCGCCTAAAACCGCGAGGTTGTCCTTGACCGCCACTACCATGCCCGCCAACCGGCCGGCTTTATTTTGGCGTATTTTTTCGTCGATCTGTTGAGCCTGGTGCAGAGCCCGTTCGGCCTGTACAGCAATAAAGGCGTTCATGGGAGCGCCTTTATCAATTTGTTCCAGGTAGCCTTGAGTGATCTGGAGGCAGCTGGTTTCCTGCTTGGCGAGTTGCGACTGCAACGACGAGAAAACGCTATTCCGGTTTTTCAATAAGATCTTCCTGGATTCGTTCAAGCCGGATTTTGTTTCTTCGGTTCCTCATCCTCAGCGGCGCTGTTGGCGGCCTTTTTGAACTCTTTGATGCCCTGTCCCAGCCCTTTGGCCAGCTCGGGTATCTTTTTTGCGCCGAACAAGACGACCAGCACCAGAATGATGATAAACCATTCCTGAACTCCAATGCCCATGTTTTTCTCCTACTCGATAATAATAAAGGTTAATGACGGAAATCGTCGGAGATGTCCATCTCCCGCTTGACATCCTCCGCGGCTTTTTTGAATTCACGTATTCCTTTGCCCAAGCCGCGTGCCAGTTCCGGCAGCCGCTTGGAGCCGAACAAAACCAGGACGACGACCAGGATTACGACCATCTCGTCCATGCCCACTCCGGGCAACATAGGCGAGCCTCCTGCTTAAGTAAGGATAGAACAGACTCCGGCGCTATGCCGGGATTTTTGCGAATTAAAATATACCCACCGGCTTTTTAAGATGCAAGTGATTTGTTGTTGTGTGGATCAGGCCGGTCGGGATTCGAGGCCGGCTGCCGATCTCAGGCGTACCAGCGGAAGATGTAGGCGGCGAGCAGAATGCCGATGACGCCGATGACGTTCAGCCGGAAATAGAATCCCAAGGTCAGGCTGATGATGCCGAGATTGAGCTGGAATGGATCAAATCCGATGTGAGCGGTTTTGGTGAAAAATTGTTGGACCACGCCGTCCGGCAGGGCGAAGCCGATGACTTCCCCCAAAGCTGAACCGATGACAGCGCCCAGCACAATGGCCACAAGTATCCAGGCCATGGAAAGTCTAGTTCTCATTTCATCCTCAAGTTCTGCGAACCGTTCGTCCGCTTGATGGTTGGCTGCAAATGTGATCTGTGCGTTTAGGCTGCATCGCAGCGCCGGTTACTCTGTCTATTGCGCCGGCGTCTGAGGAGGACGCGGAGCGCCGGCCGCTGCAGCGGAGCCCCGCTGCCGGCCAAGCACATGGGCGCCGGCGGCCCGTAGCAATCCGTGTAAAATAAATAGAAACATAAAGGGAAACAGGACGAAATGGGGCACGATGGGCAGCAGGCACAGGGTAACGACGATGATCAGCAGTTTGACGCGGTTGACGCCCCGTTCCCGCAGGCTGACGCGGGGAAACCCGTCGTAGCGGATGGTGCTGGCCATCAACAGGCTGACCAGCGGAACCATGACCACGAGCACACGAAGCAGCGCCTGCAGCTGTACCTCCTGATAGAGCATGACCAGGCCGGCCAGGGTCACCGCTGCTGCAGGCGCCGGCAAGCCGGTATAGTCCTTGCTTTTGCCCTGCGCCATGGTCAGCACATTGAAGCGTGCCAAGCGAAAGGCCGCAAAGAGCAGGGGGAAAAAGGAGAGGATCAGGCCGACATAACCCAGGTCCTTGAGGTACAGTTGATAGACCAGCACGGCCGGCGCTACGCCGGAGGAGACCAGATCGCTGAGCGAATCCATCTGCAGACCAAAGGCGCTGCTGCCGTTCTTGGAGGCCCGGGCGATGCGGCCGTCCAAAGCGTCGAAAACGGTCGCGATGAAGATCAGCCAGCAGGCGTTGGTGTATTTTTCCGCCAGGACCTGAAGGACCGCGAGAAAACCACAAAAAATATTCAACGCGGTAAACAGATTGGGCACTGTGATGTAAACACTGCGGGGCCTGACGCTCTTGCTGCGTTTTTTAATAGGCATGTATTTTTCTGATCACGCTCACCCCGGCGCGAACCCTTTCTTGCTTTGGTGTGGTTTCGAATCTCAGGGTGAAAAAAGAATCCTTTTGGGGATGATTTTTCCTCCCGGGAAGGAGCGGCGGGTCAACTCCTTCAGCGAATCCTGAAAGCCCGGTACAACTTACAAAGCCAGCAATTTCTTTTTCAATTCAGCGAGCGTGGTCTCGGTCACCGGGATCACCTGAACTTTGGCGCCGGGCGATTGATCAAGCCGGATAAAGGTGCAGGTGTCCAGACTGATCTCGTCTCCCACGGCGATATGTCCGTGATAGCGGCCGAATTCCATTCTGATCTCTACGAGGTTCAGCAGCCGGCGGCGAAAGAACGCCTTGATGACCGCATTGCATTTGGAGGCCAGACGATGGATCTCGCGCATCTCTTCCGATGTGGCATGGCCAAAAGAGATGAGGTGGCTCTCGTTGATCATCGGATCGTCCCGGTTGCCGTCCTTGAGATAGAATTCGAGCAGAGGGCATTCGAGCTCCTTGCCGTCCGGCACGTTGAACCGCTTGGCCAGCTGGCCGACGGCGATATTGCGCACCACCACCTTGACGCCGATCATCTCCATCTTTTTTACCAGCATCTCCTTGTCCGACACCTCTTTGATGAAATGGGTGGGGATGTGGTAGCTTTCCAGCAATTTGAACAGAAAAGTGGATATCTGGTTGTTGACGCTGCCTTTGCCTTTGATCACCCCTTTCTTGTGTCCCTTGGCGTCGCGCGCGTCGTCCTTGAACTCGAGCATCCATTCATTTTCGTTCTCTGTTTCATAGACTTTTTTCGATTTGCCCTCAAAGATTTTTTTTCTTTTCAAGGCTTTCTCCTCATGCATGTGATCATCGAAAAGTCGCCTTCGTGAATTACCGGTCTTCTTTTTTCCCCCCGTGCTCTGCGTCGCTTTTTTCTTCATCGTGTGGTACCCCCGCGGTTATTCGTCGATTAAGCCT
>JAKJDB010000606.1 GCA_022706175.1 Candidatus Zhuqueibacterota bacterium
GGAGCGGTTTTCGTTACCAAGCTCCAGCTTGGTAATGCCTGAGAGCTGGGAAGCTCCAGCTTCCAAAACAAAATGACGGGGCGTCATCGGACAGGTCAACAGTTGCGGAAGATAAAGCTGGAGCTTTTAAACAACTGCGTTCCCAAGCAGAGCTTGGGAACGAGGGGGAAAGTATGTAATCTGGCTATATCGCTGCAGGTGCACCTTGTGCAGAAATAAATTTTGGAAGGACTCTTTTTCGTTACCAAGCTCCAGAGAGTGTGTGAAAACGTTGAGATTTATTTAAATAATCAGCTCCTTTCATTGCCGTCACCTCCGCTCTGCCAGCACGCACACCGTTTTCGCCTGCTCCACCCGTCCCGCCGATTCGTCGATGGCCTGCAGATAGACGATGTAGACTCCTATCGGGCATCGCCGCCCCTGTTCATCGGCGCCGTCCCAGACCGCGGCGCCCTGCGGGCCGGACGATCCGTTGCAGCGCAGATAGCGCACCTGCCGGCCGGCGCTGTCGAAAATCTTGATGTGCACAACCGCCCGCGCCATGGGCAGAGTGTAGCCGATCTCCGTCTGGTCTTCGATGCCGTCCTGGTCCGGAGAAAAAGGCGACGGCGAGACCGACAACGTCACCACGGCACGGCGTTCCGGCGCATGGACGCTGTTGTTGCGACCGGCGGTGTGGCCAGCGGGATCGATGCAGGAAGCCCAGTTGTTCGGATCGCAGCTGTTTCCGTCCCAGGCCAGGCGCTCCAGCGAGATGAAACGGCCGCCGCCCCAGTCCGCGCTGTAGACCAAACTGTCGCTCATCGCGCCGTTCGCGTCATAGAGGACCATCTCATCGCCGCTGTTGTTCCATTCGGGCAAACCAATGACGATGAGGGTGCGGACCTGCAGTGAATCCGCCAGACTCGAGTTGCTGAGGAGGATGAAAGAATGTCCCGGTACCAGATAGGAAGAAGAGGAGAGTTCCTGCTTTTTGCGGCTGTCGCGGATGGACCAATGAGCCAGGTCGACCGGATTCAAACCGGGATTGTAGAGCTCGACCCATTCCTGGCTTTTTTTATCGGTGTTGTAGAACACCTCGTTGATGATCAATCGATCGGCGGTAGGCGTTTGCGCGAACACGCCTGGCGCCGTAAGCAGCCCCCACAGCACCCCAGCCCGTCCAAGGAAGCGATGGTTCATAATGTCCTCGCTGATGGATAGGGCAGCGCCTCATTGCGACGGCGCTACAGAATGATCGTCTGATTCCGTCTGGAGCCGACGGAGATGATGGACAGCGGCACGCCGGCCAGCTCTTCGATGCGCTTGAGATAGCTTTGCGCATTGGCCGGCAGGTCGGCAAAGGTGCGCGCGTTCTGCGTCGAGCAGTTCCAGCCCGGATGGGTCTCATAGATCGGTTGCACCCGTTCCTGCAGATCCAGTTCCGCCGGATAGTGTTCCAGCTCACGGCCGCCGGTGCGATAGCCGGTGCAGATTTTTATTTTATCCAGAGAGTCCAGCACATCCAGTTTGGTGATGGCGAGATCGGTGAGCCCGTTGACCATGACCGCCATGCGCAGCACCACCATGTCGAGCCAGCCGCAGCGGCGGGGACGGCCGGTGGTGGCGCCGTATTCGCCGCCCAGTTTGCGGATGTGTTCGCTGAACGCCGCGTCGAACTCGGTCGGAAACGGTCCCATGCCCACGCGCGTGGTGTAGGCTTTGGCGATGCCGAGCACGCGGTTGATCTTGGTCGGACCGACGCCGAGCCCGGCGCAGGCGCCGCCGGCGATGGGATTGGAGGAGGTGACATAGGGATAGGTGCCGAAATCAATGTCGAGCATGGTCCCCTGCGCGCCCTCGATCAACACCCGCTTGCCGGCGTCCACGGCGCGGTTGATGAGCACCGAGACATCCTTGACGTACGAATCGATTCGGCGGTCGAACTCGACATAATCGTTGGCGATTTTTTCCGCGTCCATCGCCTCGCCGTCATAGATGCGCTGCAGCACCTTGTTCTTGCTCTCGATGATGGTGAGCAGCTTTTCCTTCAGGGTGGCCCGGTCCAGCAGATCCACGATGCGAATGCCGCAGCGGTCGTATTTGTCCACATAGGCCGGGCCGATGCCGCGGCCGGTGGTGCCGATCTTGCGCGATCCGTAGTGGCGTTCGCGCGTGGCGTCCAGCAGCTTGTGATAGGGCATGATCAGATGGGCGCGCTGGCTGATGAACAGCCGGCCCTGCACCGTGATCCCCTTTTTTTCCAGAAAGCCGATTTCGTCCATCAACACCACCGGATCGATGACCACTCCGTTGCCGATGATGCACTGGGTGTGCGGATGAAGGATGCCCGAGGGCACTTGGTGCAGAACGATCTCTTCCTCCTCCACCACCACCGTATGGCCGGCGTTGGGTCCGCCCTGATACCGGGCCACGACATCGACCTCTGCGCTGAGCAGATCGACGATTTTGCCTTTGCCTTCATCGCCCCATTGGGCGCCGACGATAATCGTAACAGACATAATGTTCCCTTAAAAGTAAAAGACTCCGTTCCGCGAAGGTTCGGAGTCTTGCGTATGAAATCGATGGAGAGGGACTAGAGTTTAAAAACTCTGAACAGCCGCCTGCACGGTGGGGTAGATCTCCAACACCGTGGTCAGTTTGGTCACCGTTAAAATCGTCATGATTTTCTCCGGCACAGCCGCCATTTTGAGATGACCGCCGGCGTTGCGCAGCGTCGTCATGGCGCTGATGACCGTGCCGATGCCC
>JAKJDB010000607.1 GCA_022706175.1 Candidatus Zhuqueibacterota bacterium
GGGCATCGTCGATGCCGGCCGAGTGCGTTACGTAATTGCCTGTTTTCTGCCTCTGCCGGCAAAAGAGGCGTTGCCTAAATACAGCGTATTATCGAAAAAAATATATGAACTGATGAACGGCAGCGGTCAGTGACGTTCATCGCCATTGGATGTGGATCCTTTCAAGGAGCGAAGAGATGAACCCGAAAACCTATGATGTGGTCGTGATCGGCGGAGGCATCGTCGGATTAGCCACGGCCATGGCCTTGAGCAAAAAATTCACGGCATCCGTGCTGGTCATCGAAGCGGAAGAAAAGCTGTCCGCCCACCAGACCGGCAACAACAGCGGGGTTATTCACTCCGGGCTTTATTACAAACCGGGCTCACTCAAAGCGCTCAACTGCGTAGCCGGCCGCGAAGCCATGTACCGCTTTTGCCGCGAGCACCAAATCCCTGTGGACCGGTGCGGCAAAGTGGTGGTCGCCGCTCAGGAGAGCGAGCTGCCGGCGCTGCAAGAGCTCGAGCGCCGGGGCCTCGCCAACGGACTGAAGAACCTGCGGCGGTTGAACCGGGAAGAGCTGCTCGAGTACGAACCCCATGTCGCCGGCATCGCCGGGCTGCATGTGGAGGAGACCGGCATCGTCGATTACCTAGTGGTCAGCGAGACCTTTAGCCGCATCATTCAGGAGCATGGCGAGGTCAGAACCGGCACCCGTTTTCTATCCCTGAAACGAGAGCAGAACCAGCTGATCCTCAACACCAGCCGGGGGGACATCGCCTGCCGGAATCTGATCAACTGCGGCGGTTTGCAATCCGACCGCATCGCACGACGCTGCGGGGTCAAACCCGGGCTGCAGATCATTCCGTTCCGCGGCGAGTATTATGAGGTGATTGAGGAGAAGCACTATCTGATCAACCATCTCATCTATCCGGTTCCGGATCCGCGCTTTCCCTTTCTCGGGGTTCATTTCACGCGCATGATCAAAGGCGGCAGAGAGGCCGGTCCCAATGCGGTTCTCTCCTTCAAGCGCGAGGGCTATCACAAGACCAGTTTTTCTCTGAAGGACACAATGCAGTTCGGCTTGTACGGCGGATTTTGGCTGATGGCGCTTAAATTCTGGAAAATGGGGATGGGAGAATTTTACCGCTCTTTCAATAAAAAAGCTTTTGTGCAGGCGCTGCAAAGACTGGTTCCGGCCATCGGTTATGACGACGTAAAACCCGGCGGCGCCGGCGTACGCGCGCAGGCGCTGGAGCCCAATGGGGCGCTGGTGGATGATTTTCGCATCGTCGAAGCGGAGCATCAGGTTCACGTGTTGAACGCGCCCTCGCCCGCCGCCACGGCGTCGATCTCGATCGGCGAAAGCATTGCCGATATGGCGGCTGAAAATTTCGGACTGAGCTTGAAAAAATAGCGCCATGCCGTTCTTGAGCGCGTGCACATTGGGCGCAGTCCATTCGCTTTCAACCGGGCCGGTGAGGCCCTGCGCGATACAGCGGCAGCGTTAAAAGCGCTGCCGCTGATCCTACTTCCACAAAGACGGCAATTTGAAACGGGAGCCGATGAATAAAAACGTCGGATTGCTCTTGTGGCCGTTGAAATCCACTCCCAACCCCACCTGCAGGTAATTCCAGAATATCACACTCGCGCCCAGGCCGGTCTGCAGAGAGTAATCGTCGTCGTTGCCAGAATTCACATTGCCCAGGATGAAGGAGAAATCCACGCTCATGAACTTTTGCATCCACAACGGTTGATAGGACATGCCGATGCCGATGGAGCTCAGGATCGTCGTGGTCGCCTCTCCCTCGAACGGTATCTTGAACAGGATGAACGAGGTGGATGGTTGAAAGGCCTCATACCACCGCCGCTTGACGGTAAAGGATTGCATCAGCCGGTTCTGATCGCCGGGATTGCGTATGATCAGCTCTATGCTTTCTCCGGATCGTGCACGAATCCGCGGCCGCCATTGCCAGGTCGTCCTCTCCTGGCCCGGTTCCAGGCTGAAGTACCGCTTATCCATGGATTCCGAACGGACGATGTTGGCTGAATCCAGCAGCACCGCAACGATCTCCACTTTCTGCACGCCTGAATGGGCCGGCAATGAATCAGGCATCAGGGTTACACGGATCCCGTCATCTGTGTTGACCGGCCGCACCGTGCGGGTCCAGCCGGTGTGAATCTGATCGCCGCGGTGGGTAAAGACTTCCAGGCGGGCAAAGGAGGCGAGGGGCTGCCAGGGCTGCACAGTCAAGCTGAAATCCTCAAAGCGGAATGGAATGCCGGATATGCGTGCCTCGATCGGATACACCCCCGGGGTTGCCAGTCGGCTGCTGATGGCCTGCGCCCGAATGAGATCGTCGCGTTTCTCCATCACTTTGAACACGACCTCTGCTTCATCCAGATTCAAATCAACTTGAGCCAGGCGGCTGCCTTTGATCACCAGATTCAATGTGTCCAACGGATGCAGCACCCTCTGTGGAGAGACAAAGGTGATCACCGGGGGCTGCTGCACCTGAAGCATGCCTTTCCAGGATGGAGCGCTGCCGGCTTCACTGAGGGTGAAGGTCCGGCGGTCAAGAAAAGTATTTTCCGGCTTGTCGTGCAAAACCAGTTCCACTTCACAGGTGCTGTCATCGATAACCTGGGTCACCGGGAAGCGGTTGGATTCGATGTTCAACTCGTAGGAGCGATGGCGCTGCAAACGCCGGTTGCCGGCGGCATCCACCGCGATCACCAACCGGGTTTTGCGGTCAAGAAACAACAGCCC
>JAKJDB010000608.1 GCA_022706175.1 Candidatus Zhuqueibacterota bacterium
CGTCATCGGTCCGAACGGCCCCGCCCGGTCTGAGCGGCGCCGAACACAGCCCGTACACCCTTCACGGAAGGACACGCATCAACAGCAAAAACATGAAACACGAGACAACCATCTGAGGATTTACTCGATCGGAGACAGCAGTTGTGAGAATTTTTTTCAGCCGCTACGGCAGTCTTCTGGTGCTGGCCGTCATGATCATCATCATGACGGTCCTGTCGCCCAACTTTATGACCATCGCCAACCTGTTCAACGTCAGCCGTCAGATCTCGGTGATGGCGGTGGTGGCAGCGGGCATGACCTTTGTGATCCTGAGCGGCGGCATTGACCTGTCGGTGGGTTCGGTGGTGGCCCTGTCCGGCATCATGCTCAGCTGGCTGATCCAGAAAGCCGGTCTGCCGGTCGTACCGGCCATCATCGCCGGCGTCGCTGCCGCGGTCTTGATCGGCTTGATGAACGGCGCCTTTATCGCCAAGCTGAAAATTCCGTTTTTTATCGTCACCCTGGCGACCATGGTCATCGCCAGGGGGCTCTGTTTTATCATCACCGGTGGGTTTCCCATCTCGCAGTTGGGCGAGGGCTTTCAGCAGATCGGCCGCGGCTATTGGGGGCCGATCCCCATTCCGGTGATCGTCATGGTGCTGGTCTATCTCACCGCCTTCCTTCTGCTCCAGCGCATGCGCTTCGGCCGGTATGTCTATGCCATCGGCGGCAACGAGACCGCCGCCAAGCTGGCCGGCATTCGCGTGGATCGCACCAAGATCTTCATCTATGGCGTGTGCGGGGCCTGCGCAGGCATCGCCTCGCTGATCCTGACCTCGCGGATGAACTCGGGCGATCCCAACATGGGCACCGGTCTGGAGATGGACGCCATCGCCTCCATCGTCATCGGCGGAACCAGCATCAGCGGCGGTTCAGGATGGATCTGGGGCACCTTCATCGGCGCCTACATCATCGGCATCCTCAACAACGGACTCAACATGCTGAATATCTCCGCGTATTATCAGATGGCGATGAAGGGATTGATCATTCTGCTGGCCGTCTGGTTGCAGCAGAGCATGCAGAAAAAATAGGCGGCCGCCTCAGCGCGCACGCTCGACAAACTGATGAAACGCATTCCGGTGCGGCGCGCCGCTTTCAGCGTAATGGGTGATGTTCTCCCGTTCCACCACCTGCTGAAACCGGCGATAGCTGCCATCCTCCCGTGCCGCCACCGGATCACGCATGCACTTTAAATACCAAACCGGCAATCGCACCATCTCCACCCGCCGGCGATGGGTTTCGTTTTCCGCCACTGTCTCCGCCCGGCTCAACACCGCATCCGCTTTCTCCACCCATTCATCGGAAAATAAAATGTCATCCGGTTTCAATCCGAGATGAATATGGGTAAACGGCGTCACCCGCCCGTGCAGCAGATCGAAATACGCCCGCACAAACTGGCCGCTGCGGCCGTAATAACCGAACATAAAATCATCGATCGCCTCTTCCACGTCGCACTCGGGATCCCACAGCAACCGGCCGATCACATAGGCACGCAGTTCGGCGAATTCACCGCCGCGGCTCTGATACGCCGCCTGCTCCATGATGCCGATGGCGTTGTTGTCGCGAAAGGTCCGAATGTTGGCCTGCAGCACTTTGAAATTGGGATAGGGCATGATGTAATGGCTGAAATTGACCACATAATCCCAGATGTACAGATGCGGGGCGATGGCCGCCCAGGCTTCGAGGTCCTGAACAAAGGAACGGTTCTCCGGGCAGGAATGAAAGTCATGGGCGAAACAGCATTCGATGCTGCACAAACGGATCACCACGTTCTCGCGCGGCTTGATGGTCTTGGGCGGCGTGCGGGTGTACTGATAGGCCAGCGTACCGACGAACTTGTCCGGAAATTCGTTCTGCAGCCGTTCCGCCACCTGGTTGACGAACCAGACCATGGGTCCGGCTTCGCTCCCCTCCTGCTTTACCAACGCCTGGCAGTTCTCGCACTGGCAGGGATTGTGCCAGTCGTTCTGAGACAGGCAGTAGATCAGGTACTGGGGATTTTCGATCATGGTGTTGCGCATGCGCTCGGTGATGATGGCCAGCACGTGTGGATTGGTCAGGCACAGCTGCGCGTGGTCATGCACCCGTTTTCCGTCGATCAGGCTGTAATATTCCGGATGCGTTGCATAGAACTCCTCCGGCGGCATGAAGCGATAGAACGTGTGCACCGACCAGTAGGCCTCCACGCCGCCGGGCTGTTCGCGGTAGTTCATGGCGCCGTTCACCCGGTTGCGCGCCGCCCAGATGGGATCGAACGCTTCATAGTAAAAATCGTTGCGCACTCGGATCCCCGGTTTTTCCGCATGGCGGAGCCGTTCAAAGGACCAGCGGTCCTTCTGCGGCGCCACGCTGACCAACGGCGTATACCAACGGCAGCCCAACTCGCGCTCCAGCAGAGAAAAGACGCCATACATGGTTCCGCGCAGGCGGCCGCCCTGAATCAGCAGATGCGGCCCGAGGTTGAAGTAGCGGAAGGACTCATCCGCATCGTCCTGCCGGCTGGGGCTGTCGCCGAGCAGCATTCGACTGTGGCGGTTGTATCCCAGAATGATCTCATGCGAATGAAGCGGGGCCTGGTCGGTTCGAAGCTCCAGCTTGGCGCTGCCGCACTCTTGCAGCCAGTACTGCAACTCCGCAGCAGCCCATTTTTCCGATTCCGACGCATCGGCACCCAGCACGATCACATAGTCGCTGCGGCCGTCGGCAA
>JAKJDB010000609.1 GCA_022706175.1 Candidatus Zhuqueibacterota bacterium
CCCAGCCGCAAAGACCTGCGCTGGCAATTGGGCATCGATGAACACGTGCTCGACGCCGCCATTCGCCAGCGCGAGTTCAGCAATTGGCTGGAAAAGCTGGTCCTGCCTCGGGTCTAATACGGCTCATCCTCACCGGCTTCCGCAACGCACCTATGAATCCCATGCGGCCTGTGCAGTGCCCCATCCCATGGGCCTGTCAAAGCACAGGCCGCAGAACATAAATAAAGATGATCCAAAATGGTCTACAGAATCGCACTCTGTCTCCTGACCGGACTGCTAGGGATCCCGGCTCTCGGCCGGATCAGCCGCGAGGCGAAAAATGGACCGGCCGGCCTGGCAGCCATCGATATCACTCTGGTGCATCATGCCGCGGAACAGATACGCGCCTACGGGCGATTCATCGCGGCCGAGTCGGTGCACGGCATTCCGCGCAATTCAGCGCGCACCCGCATCAGCGGGGAAGAGCCGTTTCCGTTTTCCCAGCATGTGCGGCCCGGCGGCATCAAGGTCGATCTGGCCAACGGCGGAGCTGTGCTGCAAGCCGCTGCATTGCTGAGCGGCTTTTTGGTCACCGGTGATTCCGCGCTCCTACGCCAGGGATTAGCCTATGCCGATTGGCTGGTGCAAGCCCAATTAGCACGAGGGTTCTGGGCGCAAACCTATATCGTCGATCCTGACGGCCGCACTTGGGTTCCCTGGCTGGATTATGTGGTCCGCATACAGGACGGCCATCAGTCCGAACCCTTTTTTCTGCTGCTCTACGCCTATCAGCTCACCGGAAATGTCAAGTATCGAGACGCCGCGATACGCAATGCCGATCTGTTGCTTTCCATTCAAAACGACAACGGCAGCTGGCCGGATGAACGGGATCTGTCGCTGACCCCTTTTCAGGGCGCGTGGACCAGTCAGCGCGGCGTACGCGTCGGCGGTTCTTATAACGACGGCGCGACCACTAACTCCGCCATGCAGATGTTCCATGCCTGGGCCTTGACCGGCAATGGCAACTATCTGGCAAAACTCGGCGGCATCGGCCAATGGATTTTCGACACCCGTTTAGGCAAGGCTGGGGTTTGCGGCTGGTGTCAGCAATACGATTATTACAACCAGCCGATTCAGGCGCGCCATTTTGAAATGCCGGCCATCGAGCCGCGCACCTTTGTTCGTTTTGTCGCCCCCCATGCGGCCTGGTTTTATGCGCTCACCGCCGATGAACGTTATGCCGACGTTCTGCAGCAGGGCTATGAATGGCTAAAAGCCGTCGAAAAACCCGAGGGCTGGGCGTACCAGTATCTGGACGATGGCACGCCGGTGTGCGGGTGGCAGTTCCGTTATCTGCGCTATGATGCGCCGCAGACCTGGCCGCCGGATTCGGTGATGGGCGGCCATGCCGAATGGCGGCACTTTACCCGGACCAACATGAACCTCTCCGCTGTGGAGCACCTGTTGGCGGTCATCACCGCCGGCAGAGCGGATTCGCTGAGAAGATTGATCCGTGGCCCGGAGAATCTGCAGTCGGCTTGTGCGGCCTGGCGACTCACCGCCGGCCGTCGCGCCACTGATCCGGATCTCTGCAGCAGAATTGCGCGCAAATGGACGCCGGGAGACGATCGCAAACAGGCCACGAACTCCATCTGGGACTATATTCAATTTTTATTCGACGTGCGTGTGGCAAAACAAGAGTTTTCCTGTCAAACGCTTCAGGACCGGGTAAGCGGTTTTAATCGGTTGTTCAGCACAGAACAGCCGCCGGCGTCAAACTGGAGTGCGGGGCTGGTGCATGCGAACTGGCTTGAGGCCCCCATTCCGCATTTACACTAGCGCATACCGCTGGCCCGGCCTTAGCGGTGAGTGGGCAGGCTGTCTTCGAATGCATCTTTGTATGGAAGGCGTTTGCAAAAGCGGCCTAGGTTGTTCCTTCTAAACATCATTCATCGATAAATAGAAAAGGATCATACCCCATGAAATGGATCGCGGTTTTCACCTGTCTTGCGCTTCTGGTCTCCTGTTCGCATTCACCGCGAGCGACTCAATTAAAAGACGCGGTGCAGACTGTTCTGCAGCTGGCGCCCAGCGCCGCGAATCCGCGTAACAGCGAGGGGGATTTCATCCGTCTGAAGAACGGCGATCTGTTGTTTGTTTACACCCATTTCACCGCCGGCGCAGCCGACGAAGCGACGGCTCACCTGGCTCAGCGTATTTCCCATGATCAGGGTAAAACCTGGAGTCAAGACGACGTGGTTCTGGTCGCCCGGGAAGGCGGCATGAACGTCATGTCCGTGTCCCTGGAACGGATCACCCCGGACACCATCGGGCTGTTTTATCTGCGCAAAAATTCATGGCAAGACTGCCGTCCGTTGCTGCGGGTGTCCGGCGATGAAGGTCAGACCTGGGGAAAAGCGCTGGAGGTCTTTCCGCAGGAGGATTCGAGCTATTATGTGATGAACAACGACCGAGTGGTACGCATGCTGGACGGCCGACTGCTGCTGCCGCTGGCACTGCACTTTGCGGCCGGCTGGCCGAAATGGACCGGCCAGGCGCAAATCTTCTGCGCCTATTCCGACGACAACGGCCGCACGTGGAGCAAAGGGCAATGTGCCCCTGTGGCAAGCTCCTCAGAGTCCAAAACGGTGACCCTGCAGGAACCCGGCGTGGTGGAGTTGAAGGATCACCGGCTGTTGCTCTTCTGCCGGACCGACGCCGGGTCGCAGTTCATCGGCTATTCCCGGGACCGCGGTGAGACCTGGT
>JAKJDB010000610.1 GCA_022706175.1 Candidatus Zhuqueibacterota bacterium
GAGGATCCAGGCGGAGAGGGTGCGGGAAAATAGTACGCCCAGAATTACGCAGCATAAAACAAAAAAGCCGATGACCAGGCGGACGCTGTGAATCAGACGGTCGATTTTCTCTCTCTCCCCCTGCGCCGCGAAATCGGCGACAAAACGAGTGACGCCGACATTGTTGCCCAGAGAGGTCACGTTGCTCAGAAGGAGATAAAAGCTGTTCAGCTGTCCGATAAAACCCACGCCCTCTGTTCCCAGGAGCAGCGCCATGGCTTTGGTTTTAACAAAGCTGATGACCGTGTTAAGGACGCTGGATGTGCCCGACAGGGTGGTGGCTTTGAGCAATTGTTTTATTTTTCTGTCCTCCTGGCAGGGGCCTCCGTCGAGCCGTCATCGATCGCCATGAACTCCGGATCCGGCAACGATCGGAAGAGAACGCTTTCCATGGCCTCGGCCTGGCAAGGCCTTCCGCTGAAAACCGGCCTGATGACGCTTACTCTGGGCATCCCTTTTCTTTATTTGGCGAAAAAGGCTTTGATGGTTTGAGCCGCAAAAACGATCTCTTCCTCTTTCAGCATCTCCGACATGGGCAGGGAAAGAATTTCGTCCGCATAGGCTTCGCTCACCGGGAACGCGCCTCTGGCATAGTTCAGGGAGGCATAGGCTTTTTGCATATGGCAGGGGATGGGATAGTGGATCCCGGTGTAAACCTCGTTTTCCAGCAGATGTTTTTGCAGCGCATCGCGCTGTTTGCTGCGGATGACGAACAGGTGATAGACATGTTTGGCGCCGGCCATCTCCTCCGGAACCACGATCTCGCTGCATGACGCCAGCTCGCGGCGATAGGCATCGGCGTTGCGGCGCCGGGTTTCGGTCCAGGCATCGAGATGGCGCAGCTTGACATCGAGGATGGCGCCCTGCAAGCCCTCCAGGCGATAGTTATGACCGATGAGATCGTGATAATATTTTTTAGCGCTGCCGTGATCGCGGATCATCATGAGTTTGTTATAGAGCGCCTCGTCGTTGGTGATCACCGCGCCGCCTTCGCCGTAGGCGCCGAGGTTTTTGCCCGGATAAAAGCTAAAGCAGCCGCAGACGCCAAAGGTGCCGGTAGGCCGGCCGTTCAACTCGGCCAGATGGGACTGGGCGCAGTCCTCGATGAGCAGCAATCCGTGTTTATCGCTGATCTTTTTCACTTCATCCGCCTGGGCCGGTTGGCCGTAGAGATGAACGGCGATGATCGCTTTGGTTTTTTTAGTGATCGCCCCTTCAATTTTGGCTGGATCGATGTTATAGTATCGGGGTTCGCAATCGACGAACACGGGCGTGGCGCCGGACAGGCTCACGGCCTCCGGGGTGGCGAAAAACGTGTTCGCCGGAACGATCACCTCATCGCCCGGCCCGATGTTCAACGCCATCATGGCGGCGTGCAGCGCCGCGGTGCCGTTGTTGACGCCCACGCAAAATTTTGCGCCCTGGCGCTCGGCGAAATGGGTTTCAAACGATTTGACGAACGGACCGGCGGCAAAAGCGCTTTTGTTCAAAACCGCCGAAATGGCTTCGTCGATTTCCGCCTTGATGGAGAGATATTGCGCCTTGAGATCGAGAAAATTGACTTTCATGCGACGCTCCTAAGATAGAAGGGGTGAACAGGTCTCTGGCGGGATTCCCCGCCAGCAGAACGAAGGGTTATCCTTTTACATTCCGGCCAAGTGTCCGCTCCGCCGGGCTAAAGAGTCCGAGCTTGACGCGGGGTTCTCATTTTCCCGTTCTGCCACGCGTCGCATGGCTACGCTGAGACCGAACATGGCCCAGATGATCAACGCTTCCTGTACGGAGAGAAACAGGGCGCCGACGAAAACGCCCACCAAACCGATAAACAGTCCCTGGCTCACCAGCGCCAGACGAATTTCTCCGGCCTGTGAGAACAGCCTTTGGGCGCAGTAATAGTTGTTAAAAGTCCGGAAAAAAATCAACAAGAACAGGGTGATCCCGAACACGCCGGTTTCCGCGGCCACATGCAGAAACGTGTTGTGCACCGCCAGCGGCAGCAGCGACAGGTAGCGACTGGTGATCAACATCCAGTTGCCGATGCCGATGCCCAGCAGCGGATGCCGGCCGATCTGTTCAACGGCGCCCATCATCAAGCGTCCGCGCCAGCGCAAGGAGGGATCGGCGAGAAATTTCCCCAGATCGAACAGGGTGAGCAGATGCTGCCAAAAGGTGGGCGGGATGACAAAAAGGACCAACGCCAGGCTGAGCAGCAGCACCAGAAGGAAAAGCGGCCAGCTGCGCTTCAGATACAGAATGATGGCCAGCACGATGCCGAGCGCCACGGTGCCGCCGCGGGAGAACGAGGCCACCAGTCCGGCCAGCAGCGTCATTACGCCGAGCAGGTAGAGCAACGATCGCACTTTCCAGCCTTCATGGAAAATGATCAACAGCAGGGCGGGGATGATGAAGACCACCCCCATGGCGAGGATGTTGGGGTCGTCGGTCAGGCCGCGCATGCGCGCCTTGACCATCATTTCTCCGGCCGACTGCGGTGCGAAGAACAGATTGTAAAATCCATAGAGCACCGAACCGAGATTGGCGAGGATGATGGTGAGCAGGCAGAGCCAAAGATGCCGCTTGGTTTCGACGACGTTGATGAGCAAAAAGTAAAAGATGAACAATTTGACATAGATGATCAGATAACGAAAGGCCTCGAGGGGGAACAGGGCGCCGACCACAGAGAGCACCGC
>JAKJDB010000611.1 GCA_022706175.1 Candidatus Zhuqueibacterota bacterium
AGAGCGTGGGCATGCGCGGGTCGTCCCAACCACTCACCCGCCGCTCCTGCACCAGCTGCAGCAGTTTGCGTTTGCTCATCACCGTGTAGCTCAGGTTGAGTCGGGCGAATTCCACCTGCCGGGGGTGATATAATTTCAGCGTGTCCAAAAACCAGTCGTACAACGGGCGATGGTCTTCAAACTCCAGCGTGCAGATCGAATGGGTGATCCCCTCCAGCGAATCGGACAGGCAGTGCGCATAATCATACATCGGATAGACGCACCACGCCGAACCGGTGCGATGATGGTCTGCGTGCTTGATTCGGTAGACCACCGGATCGCGCATGTTCAGATTGGGCGAGGCCATGTCGATGCGGGCGCGCAACACCCGTGTTCCGTCCGCAAACTCACCGGCGCGCATGCGTTCAAAGAGATCCAGATTTTCTTCCATGGGGCGGTTGCGATACGGGCTTTCTTTGCCCGGCAGAGTCAGGGTGCCGCGATACTCCCGCATCTCCTCTGCTGAAAGATCGCAGACATAGGCTTTGCCGAGTTTGATCAGTTCAACCGCGTACTGATACAGCTGTTCAAAATAATCGGAGGCATAGAACAGCCGGTCTTGCCAATCAAATCCGAGCCAGCGGACATCCTCCATGATGGACTCCACGTATTCGACATCCTCTTTAACCGGATTGGTGTCGTCGAAACGCAGATTGGTCAAGCCGCCGTATTCATTGGCGATGCCAAAGTTCAGGCAGATCGATTTCGCGTGACCGATATGCAGATATCCGTTGGGTTCCGGCGGAAAGCGCGTATGTACTTTACGGTTGCCGAAGCGGCCCTCTGCCAAGTCCTGATCAATGATGGTGCGGATAAAGTTTGCGGGAAGAACGACTCCCGTCTTTTCTTTGTTTTCTTCCATGGCAACCTCTAACTATTGAAAAGACCTTAGCGACTGTGGTCAGCCTAAAAAACAGAAAAACCGGTCATCAATGCCTGACGACCGGTTTCTTTAGCTGGGGAGCAGGGACTCGAACCCCGGTACCATGATCCAGAGTCATGTGTCCTGCCACTGGACGACTCCCCAGGATCTTATTGCAACAAAGGTATGCGCGTCGCGCCGATCTGCAAGCGGCGCACGACCGTCTCTTTACCGAGCAGGGCAAGGAGGTCAAACAAACCCGGCCCCACCCCTACGCCGGTCACGGCCAGGCGGACCGGATGGATCAGCTTTGTCGCGGCCACACCGTTCTTTTCGGCGACGTGACGCAGGGCCGCTTCAATCGCAGTGCTGGTAAACACATCTAATTTAGAAATTTCTGCAGAAAATTCAAGAATTATTTTTGCGCTGTCCGCCTCCCAGCGTTTCTTTACGACAGCCGGATCATAGGTGTCGGGGTCGTGAAAGAAATAAGCGCCGATTTTCAGCACATCGCGGCTAAAGTAGAGCCGTTCATGCAGCAAAGCCACCACCTGCTCCAGGTAAGCCTCGCTCACCGGCGCGGTTTGCAGTACCGCCTCCCGGTTTTCCAACGCCAGCGAAGCCGGACTGCGGCGCATGATGTGTTCTTTGTTCAACCAGTTCAATTTTTTCAGATCAAAGATGGCGGCGCTTTTGTTGACGCGTTCCAGCGAAAACCGCTCAATCAGTTCCTCCAGCGTAAACACCTGGCGTTCGTCGCCTTCACCGGGATTCCAACCGAGCAACGCGATATAATTGAGAAGCGCGGCGGTTTCATATCCTTTTTTCGTATACGAGGCCACGTCCGGATCGACCTTGCCGGCTGGCAGTTCGTCCAGGGATTGGATATCCCGTTTGCTCATCTTGGTGCCGTCCGGATTAAAGATGAGCGGCAGGTGCGCCAGGGCCGGCGGCTGCCAATCGAAATATTCGTACAACAGCAGATGCTTGGGCACCGAACTGAGCCACTCTTCACCACGGATCACGTGGCTGATCTCCATCAGATGGTCATCCACCACGTTGGCCAGATGATAGGTGGGATAGCCGTCCGACTTTATCAAAACCTGGTCATCCACTTCACGGCTGTCGAACGTGACCGATCCACGGACGATATCGTGGACGTTAAACTTGCGATCCTGCGGCACCAGCAGACGGATGACGTACGGCTGTTTTTGCGCCAATGCTTCGTTCACCTGCTCAGGGGTCATGGTCAGGCTGTTACGCATGTGCATGCGCCGGCCGGCGTTGTACTTGGCGTGAAAATCGCCCTGCTGTTTCGCCTGCTGGCGCATCGCCTCCAGCTCTTCGGCGGTATCGAAAGCGTAATAGGCGTGTCCCTGCTGCAAAAGGAGTGCTGCGTATTTTTGATAGATTTCGGTGCGCTGCGACTGAAAGTAAGGACCATAGGCGCCCCCCTGTTCAGGCCCCTCATCCGGTTCGATTCCCGCCCAGCGCAACGCGCTCTGCAGGTTCTCTGTGGCGCCCGGCACAAAGCGCTCGCGATCCGTATCTTCGATGCGCAGAATAAAAACGCCCTGATGATGGCGGGCGAAAAGAAAATTATACAGCGCGGTGCGCAATCCGCCGATATGGAAAAATCCCGTGGGGCTTGGTGCGAAACGTACTCGGACCTGATTCACAAGAATTCCTCGCTCTAAAAAGCTCTAATAAATAGGGCAGGGGCGGCACGGTTGTAATCCCGAAAAAGAAGCTTCGGCGTACAACCATATCGCCCCTGTTTGGGCGGAGAGGCAGGGATTCGAACCCTGGGTAGGGGTGACCC
>JAKJDB010000612.1 GCA_022706175.1 Candidatus Zhuqueibacterota bacterium
GAAAAGCAGGCGCTGCTGGACCGGCTGAATTGGCACTGGTCCATCGGCAGAAAGGATCCGATTCTGCAGGCTTGTACGCAATGCCGGTTATGCGAGGAGGCCTGTACCCAGCATCTGCCGACCACCGCTCGGGTCGTTGAGATTGGGGAGATGGCTCAATAGTGTTCTGGCGAAGGATTTTTTAGTGGCCCAAGCCACCGGCTTGTGCAACAGTAAAGCGCAATCCAGGGGATTGCGCCACTGACCTAGGTTTTTCACTCCTGATGCACAGGGCATTTATAAAAACGGGCCGGCCGGTTTCTCAGGCCAGGAGATGCGGCCGGAGGCCACCTCTTTCTCCAGCTTGAAACCGAGCATCTTGTAGACCAGCCTGGCCACGTTAAAGGGAGAATTGCGGTCAAATCGGTTGAATGCCAGTTCCACCACATCAAAGCCCACCACCGTTTTGGTGCGGAACACGGTGTGGAGAATATCCAGCCCTTCGTCCCAGGTGAAGCCGCCGGGTTCCGGTGTGCCGGTGCTGCTGATGACGCCGAGGTCAAAGGCATCGACGTCCACGGTGATAAAAATGTGTTCCGGCAGGTTCTGCAGCGCGATTTTCCAGTTGCATAATTTTTTGCGCAGGCTGTGCATGGTGCACACCGCCATGTTTTCCCGGCGGATGCGGTCGGCTTCTTCGCTGCACATGGCGCGGATGCCCAGCTGCAGAGTGTGCGGGGTCATCTCGCGAATCCGCGCCATCACAGAGGCATGGCTGAATCGGCTGCCCTCATAGCTGTCGCGCAGGTCAGAGTGCGCGTCCAGTTGCACGCACCCCAGGGTCGGATATTTCTCCTGCAGCGCCTTGAAAGTGCCGCTGCTGATAGAGTGATCGCCGCCGAGCACTGCGACGAATTTGTTTTTTTCCAGCAGGGCTCGGGCGGACCGGACCATTTGTTGATGCACGGCGGCAGGGGTTTTAGGCATGGCCGGAGCCGCCAGGGTCGTGATGCCCATGCGATAGGGTTCAGCCTTGAGTACTTCGTCGTAAAACTCTACATAACAGGAGGCGTCCAGAATGGCCTGAGGCGCACGACCGGCGCCGTGGCCGTAGGAGACGCCGCCTTCATAGGGAAACGGCAGCACGGCCGCTGCGGCGTCCTGAAACCGGCAGAATTCCGGATCAGGGCCAAGAAACTGTTTGCGGTTGAGTTTCATCGGTTTTTCAGCATTTGTTGGGTGAGAGTCGGCAGCCGTTCAGTCAGAGCCTTGGCCGGCCGTGGTTTGCATTCGTTGATGACAAAAGCCGCCAGCAGCGGAAAGACGATCGAGTATTCGCCCCAGATCTGCACCAGTTTTTCTTCACCGGTGGAGCGGTATTTGCCCCAGGTGACCGCTTCGCTGAAGGTGCAGCTGGAGAGACTGCCCTCCCGTTCCACAGCAGTGGTGATCTGCAGACCGCGGTCAGCGCCTTCAAAGTCAATGCCGAGGATCTGGCTGATGGTCGGCCCGGTCTGTTGGATGAAATTTTTCGGACCGCCGCCGCCCCATTCGACAAAGCCGCTGGCCTTGGCTGTATAACTGATGGCCGCGGAATCGAGTATATCCTTTTGACCGGAGAGGAGCACAGGATAGCCCTCCAGGTCGGTTCTGGCCAGGTTCATGGCGTTGGAGTGGTTGGACAGCGAATCCCAAAAGACCGGCACGGATCCTTTGGCCGCAGCGACGAGAAAGCTGCGTTGCGGATGCGGGGATCGTTCTGCAGCCCACAGGCCGAGCTGCCGGTTGAACTCCCAGCTGCTCAGGGATTTTCCGGCGAGCTCTGAGTAACGCTCGCGGACAAAGACGCGGATCAGCTCATCCTGGGCCTCCAAGGTCTCTTTTTCGCGAATGCCGATGTCGTAGATGCGGGTGTCGCCATGCCGGCGCAGCAGATCATCGTCGGCCTGCGGCGAGATGGCTTTGACCGGCAGATCGAAGGCAAAGTGCAGGTCGTGGTACACCTGTGCGCCGGTGGAGCAGATCACATCGATAAATCCCGCCTGCAATAAAGAGATCACCATGCCGCCCATACCGCCGGCGATGCCGGCGCCCGAGATGCCCAGCCATATGGTGTCGCCGTCGTCCACCATGCGCTGAAACAGCCGTGCGCCGCGAAAGACGTTGCGCGCCTCAAACGAGGTGCGGCCCATGAGCTGCAGCAACGCGCTCACGCTCACACCCGGGCGAAGCGGTTCAGGGATGATATCCGGTGCATCGTGGAACAGAGAGTTGTCGTGGACCATGATCAGCCCCATTCTTTTCGTGAAATAAAAAACCCTGTTTTCCATCGCGCGCCGCCAGGGACAACGGTAGATGTAAAACAGGGTGAAACGATTAATCCATCAACATGACTGCGCAGGCCAGCACCGTGGTCCACAAACCGTCCTTGTGACCTTTTGCCGACTGAGCGATGCTGCGGCTGGTAAAGCTGTACTGTTTGATCTGATACAGTTTTTTTCGCTCGTTCCAGGCTACATTGGGATCCAGTTCGATGCCCAACGTGGAGGCGAGCATGGTGGCGGCGAGGTCCTCGGCAAAGTCGGTGACCTTTTTCTCCGTCTGTCCAAAGGCGTGGTGTTCGCTAATGTAGCCGTACTGCGTAGGGTTGGTGGGGCGAGCCAGTCCGATGGCTGCGGACACCAGGCGGTTGGGTTCGTTGGTGCATTCCCGAGCCATCACTACAAAGGTGATCTGGCCCG
>JAKJDB010000613.1 GCA_022706175.1 Candidatus Zhuqueibacterota bacterium
TGCTCCGCCATTCCGGAGAACCTGCTCGAGAGCGAGCTGTTCGGCCATGAAAAAGGCGCGTTCACCGACGCCAAGACCACCAAACGCGGCCTGTTCGAACTGGCGCACGGCGGCACGCTGTTCCTCGACGAGATCGCCAGCATGAAGATGTCGCTGCAGCCCAAACTGTTGCGCGTTCTCGAGACCAGCTCTTTTCGCCGCATCGGCGGCACCACCGACATCACCGTCGATGTGCGCATCATCGCCGCCACCAACCAGAACCTCGAAACCTGCGTCCGCGAAGGACTGTTCCGCGAGGATCTGCTCTACCGCCTGAAGGTGATGGTCATCCGCGTGCCCGCACTTCGCGAACACACGGAGGATATTCTGCCCATCGCCAAAATGTTTATCGAGCAGAACAACCGCGAGTTCAACAAAAGCATCCGCGGCATCTCCCTGGAGGCGTCGGACCTGATGCTGCGCTATCCCTGGCCCGGCAATGTGCGCGAGCTCAAGAATGTGCTCGAACGCGCTGTGATCCTGTGCAAAAAGGACGAGATCACCGCAGAACTGCTGCACCTCGAGCCCATCGACCAATCCTACGCTGCCGCGGTCGCCGCCCCGGCGGCAGAGCCGGCCAAAGTCCCGCCGCCGGTGCGGTGGGAGGATGCGTCGGTGACTCTATCCGAAGTGGAAAAGCAGCACATTCTCCAGGTGTTGGAAAAGAACAACCACAACAAATCCAAGACCGCCAAGGTGCTCGGCATCTCGCGTTCCACGCTGCGGGAAAAGCTGAAAGAGTATGGCATCAGCTGAACCGTGGACCAAACGGCCGGCGGCCCCATCGAATGGAGCATTACTTCCTCTCGCGTCTCTTAAGACTTTGTCCATGGATGGCTTCCTAGTACCAGGTATTCTCACCGACATTCCCGCATTAGTAAATCCGTACCCCTTTTATCCTTCTGAGGCGCAAAACAGCGGAATGCAGCGTCTGTTCACAGATTCTGAGCGCCGAAGGATCCAGCGACGAAATTGAAAGGCGAAAGAGTTGGTTTTTGTGCGACGCTGGATTCCTCGCTCTTTGCGATGGCATGAGGATTGTTAGAATACGGGGGTGCGGGAATGACAAAATGATGATATTGGTAATACTTTTTACAATCAGCGCAGTGCTTCGTGGTTGTTCCAAGCTGGTTTATAGAGCTGCAGTAGGGCATTTAATCAAGTACGTGCCACAGTAATAATCGGCTGAATCGCCTGTTGTCCGCGGTTCAGCGCTTGCGCACGTTGCCTTTGAACGGCCTCTCACGCTTGAAATCGGGAATAAAATCATCGCCGGCCTCGTGATCCGCCGTCATGTGCTGGACAAAGAGATTGCGAAAGCCCAGCGCCAGAGCGTGTTCGTACACGCGATAAAATTCTTCACTGCGCAATGGCCGGTTCATCTCCGCCAGCTTGAGCATGCGCAGCGGCCGGTACTGGGACATCAGGCTGATGGGCAGCTTGGGGCCGAACTCGCCGTAGAGAATGGACAGGGCGTCTATCGAGTTCTGTTCCTGGCCCGGCAGCACCAGATGGCGCACCAGCACGCCGCGTCGGGCGATCTCGCGCCGGCCGGCGCTGCTGTCGAGAAATCCTTTTTGCCGGACCATCTCGCCGATGGCCGACAGCGCCACTGCGGGATAATCGCGGCAGCGCGACAGCGCATGGGCCAGCTCCGCATCCGCGTATTTATAATCCGGCATAAAGATATCCGCATACTCCTGCAGCCGCCTTACCGCCTCGACGTTCATGTAGCCGGAAGTGTTGTACAGAATGGGGATCGTCACTCGCTTTTGACGGAGCAGGGTGACGATCTCGATGGTGTGCGGTAGAAAATGGTCCGGAGTGACGAAATTGACGTTGTGAATGCCCTGGGTCGCATGCAGCTGCTGCAGTCTTTCCGCCACCTGACTGGAGGTGAAGGATTTGCCCACATGAAAACAGGAGATCTGATAGTTCTGGCAAAAGACGCAGCGCATGGCGCAGCCGGAAAAGAAAACCGTGCCTGAGCCGTTGGTACCGCTGATGGGCGGCTCTTCGCCGAAATGGGCTTCGATCGAGGCGATGCGCAGCTCTGCGGTTTCACCGCAAAATCCTTTTTTTCCCTGCAGCCGATTGACCGCACAGTTGCGCGGGCACAGGGTGCAATGCTCATAGTCTTGCATGGGTGTGAGAAATTCGTTGAGTCCAGGTCAGGTTGCAAATCAGCGCTGATTAAGAGGGATAAAATAGCACCAATACCATTCTTATGCAATGGAAAAGATCGTGCGGAGACTTGTCCTCGCCGGCTTGGATTAAGTGAAATGCATTTTATTGAAATTAAAAGCCTTGATTCTTGGGGATTTTTTGTCTAATTTTTTTAGATTCTGCACTTTGGCCGCTTTTTTGGTATAGTCATCATAGAAGGCATGCGCCTGATTCAAACAGGTTGGCCTGACATCGATGCATCCAGCGCAAGCGTTGTAAGAGCCGGCCTCGCCGGCGACGGGGTGGATCGGCCATGAAAAATATTTCACCAAAGATAAAGCTGCAAACGAATAAAGGATTCTCAATGGTTCGGAATCGCTCGGTTTTAATCCCGTTCTTTCTGTTATGGATCGCATCGGCGTTTCTCTGTTGCGCTCATCGGCCCAATTTTGCCGCGGAAAAATCCAGCGTGGCCCAATTCAAAGAAGAGATGGACGCTATCTTTAGCG
>JAKJDB010000614.1 GCA_022706175.1 Candidatus Zhuqueibacterota bacterium
TGCATCTGGCCCGCGGAACCGCCCGGCAATGGCTGGTCTCAGGCCGGCCGCTTGGTGCAAGACACATGGTGACCCATTTCGGCATCGTCTCCTATGAACTGCGTTACAATCCCGGAAACAGATGCCTACAGGGCGAAATCAGCCTGGATCGCGCCACCGACGCTAAAATCATTTTACATCTGCGTTTTCCGGAAGGGAAGAAAATAAAAAGCCTCAGCCCGGAGGCCGGCGGTGAAATCGGTCTTGATCGGGAAACAATACAATGGCAAGGGATTGGCCGATCGGTCAGATTCACAGCTAAAGTTGAATAAGCGTACGCTTGATCGCGCAAACGCTGGTTCATGAAGGCACGTTGACCGAGGCGGCCCACATTCGATCCGCGTCGGGTCGCATGCAGTGGAAACCGGCCAATCGACTTGAAAGCTAAGGCTCAGGGTTTGGCTGAGGGGCCAGCCTCCTCCTGTTTCCTCAGATTCTCCAGCACGAGTGGATCCAGCGATTCCGCCAAAACAAACTTGGATTCCGTGATCGCCTGACGGATGCCCATAACTTCCAGAATCATGAGAAAATTTTTCGGCACCTTCTTGCACGAGGCCGTCAGACGGTCTTCAAGCTGTTTCAACATGTCCCGTTCGGTGAGGTAACGGCAGGCCCCCTTGGCGCCGATGGTAAAAAAGCTGGCGACCAGGATAATGGAATTGCTGCGTGGTCCCTGCCATTTGATGATCAGCGCATAGTCTTTATGAAACAAGTCCTCATTGGCCACGGTTGTAAAACGCAGGGTATCGCCGTTGATCCAGTGGCTGATGTTCCGTTCACGAATGTCATAGCGGAGGTTGGCCAGTTCCACATAGTGGTTGAGCAGGCCGAGGGATTTTATGTTGCCGATATAGACCATGTTCTGCTCTTCAATGGCGTTTGCGGTCAACTGCGACGAACTGCGCATGCTGATCGAACGCGGCGAAGAGTTCAACACCTTGATGATGCCTGGCAACGCCCACATGCAGGCATAGGGGAAATAGGTTTGTCCCGAGGCTTTTACGCCCGTTTCATTCCGGGGAAAGATCAGGTGTTGCAGATCCTCTTCGGAATTGATCCAGGTGTCGCGAATGTGCACCGACCGCTTATCATAGTCGATGGGGACAGTATAGAAGAAATGATCGCCACACACTACGGTGGTGGGGTTGCGATTGTCGACAAAACCGCTCCACACCGGATCATGCACGTCGATAATCTGATATTGCTTCAGCTGTCGATGGAGCGACCAGCTATAGGCCGCCAGACAGAGCGCCGCCACAACGGCCAAGGCGAACAACAGGGTGAATCGGTGCAGCCGCCGGCAGCGGTCCCAGAGCAGAGCCAGCCGGGTTTTTCTTTGCACCCGATCGATGATGTGCACATTATATTGCCCTTTGGGGATCTGCAGCTGGTAGCGGTCGGTTTTGCCTTCTTCCTGGTAATACTCATCCAGCTTTTTGCGCAGATTATGCACATGAACCCGCACCAGCGGATCATCGCCGGGATTAAAGTGCTGCCCTTTTTTAAACACCTCACTGGCGATGGTGATCTCTTTCGGATTGATCCCTGCGATCGAGCATTTCAACAGATAGGTCAATAGGGTGCGGCTGTTCCTGGAATTCCTGAAAGGTTCGCTTTGCAGCAAACGGGATTCTATTTCTTGGTATATATTTTTCGCTGCTTGGTCCATGGCAGGTCTGCAGTCAATGGTATAGCCAACGACTCAACTAGTTAATAAAAATATAATAAGGAAACTGGAGAAAACAGAAAATATGGATCTCAGGAGACAAATTAACTGTTTTAACACCTGTTAATTAAAGTAAGTAATTTCCTATAAAACAACAAGAAAAAAACGCGGGGCGCCCATCTTCTTTGGATTAACGGTTAATTTACTTGATTAGCCGGGTTACTTTTTGTAATATAGACGGTGTTTCAGAACAGCGGTTGTGCCTATATCCTTGATCATTCACCGCTCTCTACAATCCATTCCTACATCATACGAACTCTTCCCGAACCCTTCACAGGAGCTATGATGACGTCACGTTATCGATTCGGCCTTCTTATTCTTTCAGCGATCCTCGTCCTCTCGCTGTCAAGCACATTTGCCGCTCAGATCCAGGGTAAAGTGACGGATGGAGCGACCGGGACCGCACTGGCGGGCGCCAATGTCTTTCTGAAAGGAACCGCCGTCGGCACCACCACGGACCTCGAGGGCAGCTATTCGATCAACAACGCACCGGAAGGAGATTTCGTTCTGGTGGCCACGTACATCGGCTACAAACGCTACGAATCTTCGGTCTCGATCCAAGGTGATCGCAAGATAACGCAGAACATCAAAATGATCTACACGATGGTCTCCATGAATGAAGTTCAGATCACAGCGCAACGTGAAGGCCAGGTCGCGGCGATCAACCAGCAGATCTCTTCGGATCAGATCGTCAACGTGGTGTCTCAGGAGCGGATTCAGGAGCTGCCGGATGCCAATGCGGCGGAGGCGATCGGGCGTCTGCCGGGCGTGGCGGTGCGACGGTCCGGAGGTGAAGCGCAAAAAGTGTTGATCAGAGGTTTGGACGCCAAGTTCGCCACCATCACCCTGAACGGCATTGAAATTCCTGCGACCAACAGCGAGAACCGCGATGTGGATCTCTCGGTGCTCTCTCAGGACGCCCTGGCGGGTATCGAAGTGTACAAATCGC
>JAKJDB010000615.1 GCA_022706175.1 Candidatus Zhuqueibacterota bacterium
CGTTCGGCGGTGAATCCGGCGACGACTATTACTGGAGTCAGCACCCGCCGAAATCGGTGATCGGACGCTTGCGCTACAAAGGTCTGCTGGTGATCGGTAAAACCGCCGGTCCGACCAGGCATTACAAAGTGGCGGTGATTCCAAAAGAGCTGCACAGCGTTGTAAAAAATCTTTAACTTGGTTTCACCTTTATTCGGAAATATCATGCGTCGATCCGAAAGGGCTGTTTTCTTTCTGCTTTTATTTCTTTCCACGACCGCCCTTCGGTCGCAGGGTCGCGATCCGATTTTCAGCATCACCTATCCCGCAGCCCAAGATACGTTCGCCATCGCCAAATTACGCATCGCCGGCTACGCCCTGCCGGAGGCCCTTGTCCGGATCAACGGTTCTCCGGTCCGCGTGTATGCGCATGGCGCGTTCATCGGCCGCGTGGATCTGCAACCGGGATGGAACGCCATTCCGGTGAGCTGTACCTGGCGGCAAGGCACCATGGTGGATACGATCAGGGCCTTCCGACCTCCCCCTCTGACCCCCATTGCGGAAATTCCCACGCTTTTTGACCCGGCTTTGCTCGAGCCCGCCGCAGATCTTTTGCTTTCACCCGGCGATCCATTGGAAGTGGTGTGCAAAGCAAGTCCTGCCGCAGAGGCGGAGGTGTATATCGAGGGCACAGGACGCAGCCGGCCTCTGGCGCCTGCCTTTGGCCTGCCGGCCGGCTGCTATCGCTCGGTGCTCACTGTGGGCGATTGGCCGCTGCAAAAGCCGTTGCAGATCGTGTTTTCATTGACCGGCCGTGATGGTCAGCGCATTCAGCAGGCGGCGCCGGGCCGGGTGACTGTCCTGTCGCCGGAGGACCCATTGTTGGGATACACCCGGACGGAGACGAACGTCTGGAATGCAGCCCGGGACGGCGTTGTTCTGACCGTGCTGCCGGATTCCATCCCTGTTCAAATCGTCGGCAAGGTACTCAACCGCTGGCGCATCCGCCTGGGCAGAGCCTTGGCCGGCTATATCGAAGCGACCGATCTGCAGGCTGAGCCCGAGGTCATGACTCTGCCGGCCACGCCTGTCTCCGCACCCTCGCTCACCCTTGAACAGGACTGGCTGCGCCTGGACATGCGGGTGGACCACCCTGTGCCGTTTACCCTTGAACAGAGCGTGGATCCTGCGGCTCTCGAGTTGACCTTGTACGGCGCTTTTGTCTCCTCAGCCTGGATCACTCATCCCAATGCGGAGACCATCATTAGACAGATCTCCTGGACCCAGCCGGAAGAACAGGTGGTGAAATGGAAGATCGAGCTGGATCAAAAGCAGCAATGGGGACACTATGTCGCTTTTCAGGACAAGCGGCTTTCCCTGTATATCCGCCGCGCCCCGGCGAAGAGTCAGGATCCCGGCAAGCCGTTGACCGGGCTGACCATCGTGCTCGACCCCGGACACGGGGGCGGTGAAAGTGGCGCCCGCAGCAGCATCGGGTTGGAAGAAAAAGAGATCAATCTTCAGTATGCGCGCTACCTGGCTGAGGAGATCCGCCGGGCCGGCGGCACGGTGCTGTTCACCCGCACCGCGGACACCTTGATGACCATAGCTCAGCGTATCCGCAGAGCCCGGCAGGAGCGTGCGCATCTCTATCTCTGGCTGCACAATAATTCAGTAGGACCGGAGGTGGATGCGGGCCGGGTTCGAGGAACCAGCACGTATTATTATATTCCGCAAAACCGGGCTCTGGCGGAAAAAGTGTACAACCGGTTGCGGAGGATTCCATTGCCGCCCTATGGCTGCATTCAACAGGCGTACACGGTCACGCGCGTTCGTGATATGCTGGTGATCCTGGTGGAGGGTGCGTTCCTGTCCCATCCGGAGGACGAACGGTTGTTGATGCAGCCGTCGTTTCTGCGCCGCATGGCCGGCGCCATCAGCGGGGGGGTCATTGATTTTGTTCAGGCTGCTCGTTGAGCCGGATGGGGTGAAAGCGGTTGGTCAGAAAAAAGAGAATCAGAGGCGGCCGGTCAGTCCTTGTAGATGGAGATCTTGACTCGTCCCGCCTGGGGCACGAGAAAGGGGATATTCACTCCGGATAAAATTTTAAACGGATTGGGATAGGGCGATTCCAGCGCATAGCGCGAATAAAAGCCCAGTTCCACCTGTTGCTGGTTGTTGGCGCCAGGCTTGCCTCCCTCCTCAGCCGTCACATACGCCTGATCGGTGAAATCCTTTGCCTCCAGCAGAACGATATATTTCCCCGCAGCGATATAATTTCCATCGGAATTTTTACCATCCCAATACGCCACATAGCGGCCGGTATCCACCAGGTATTCATTGTTCATCAGAATTCTGATGCGTTGCTTGGTGGGTTCTTCCGACTTGAACGGATTTTTACATCCGCTTCCCAGCAGGCCTGCGAGCGTAACGAGAGCCACCCATTTCAACAAGGTTCGCGGCATGTGTGATGTGTTCCTCTTTCAATAAAGCTTTTATAAAAACGAACGTCGATGCTTTTTTGCAGCGAAGGGCTAACGCAGCCAGCGGGCGAACCAGCCGTGCACTTCAGTCCACCACAGCCGGGCGTTCTGCGGTTTGGTGACAAAGTGCGTTTCGTCCGGATACACCAGCAGCCGGGAAGGGACGCCCATGCGTTGCAGCGCGGTGAACATTTGCAGTCCCTGGGTGTAGGGCACGCGATAATCGCCCTCGCCGTGGATGACCAGGG
>JAKJDB010000616.1 GCA_022706175.1 Candidatus Zhuqueibacterota bacterium
CCGCCACTGCGGCGACCGGACCCGTCTCACGGCACAGCCAGTTCTCAAATACCTGACGAATGTGGCCGTCCGATTCCCACAGGTTATACTCCTGGCCCGCCACCCGCACATGCGGCCACATCCAGGAGAGTCCCCGATGGTGATAGTGATCCTTGGGAAAATCATCGGTAAGAATGCGGCCGTCCAGATCATAGAGCGGATGGAAATAATCGGCCCGCCGGTATTTTTCCGCGACCCCCTCCGGCAACTGCGGGGCAAAGGCATAGGCCCAAACCGGCTGTCCGGACTCTTGCAGGATCAATCGGCCGTTTTCTTCATGAAATTGAAAGGGAGAAGTCAAAGAAAGAGGTTGGAGAGCATGTACCCCATTGGCAGCCCTGGCCGATGCCAGCAGAGCCACCGATTCCCGCGGATCCCCGGGGCGGTCATCCAGCAGACCGGGTCCCGGCTGCAACGTCAGCCCTGCGGCCGCATAGACCGAATCAAGGGTGAACGGCGCTTCAAACACGGTTTCGATCGCACGGGAATCTTGCAGCGCCTGAACCTGAACATGCAATGCAGGCTGAGCAAAAGAAGCACAACAAAGAGATAAAAAACAAAGGCCTAATAATGCGATTTTCATCACCCTTCCGGGTTTGTGCTCAAGACCATGTTTACAGCTCTTGAAAATAAGCATTATTGCCGCCCTTGTCAACAAGTTTTTCACGCGGCAGGCTTTGGGATAAGGGCGTCGCTCACAATTCCGGCCGGCGGCCTATCGCGCCGCTCGAATGCTGTTCTTAACCAGCTCCTTGATGCCCGCGCGCATCTGCAGCAGGGGAAACCGTTTGGGGTCATGCGCCCACAGATGGATGAGATGACGGATGCCGCCAAAGGTGAAATGGCGCAACACCAGCAGGTCTACATCCGGTCTGAACACACCCTGTTTAATTCCCTCCCGGACGATCTGGGTGCCCATTCGCAGATAAGCCTCATAATGTTTGACGAAATCAGGCCGGCCGTGCTCAAGAAGAAAATTCTGTTCATTGACGAACACCACGGCCAGATCGGCGTGGTGGACGAATCCGTTGAAAATCAGGTCGATCATGACCTCCAATTTTTCAACAGCCGAGAGTTCCTGTCGCCGGTACTGGAACTCCAGCTGTTCGGCGAACCGGGCCCACAGATCGCTGAACAGACGGTTGAGAATGCTCTCCTTGTTTTCGAAATAGAGGTAAACGCTGCCGACGGAGATGCCGGCCTGTTCAGCGATATCGGAGATTCTGGAGTGATGATAGCCGTCGCGGGCGAAAATCGCCACCGCGGCATTAAGGATCCTTTGTTCTTTGTTGCCCGTTTTCGTTCGCATGAAAATCACCCGCACGGATCAGCAACGCTCCGGTTCCAGTGACCGGCGCCGCGACCGCGAAACGTTATTCGCCTAAATAGTCAATTCGGTAATTATAATCCCAGGCATCGAAATAGAGGTTCCCGCCGCGCCACTCTACTTCGCCACGCTGGAAATCAACGGTCTCGCTGCGCGGAAAGATCTTGGCCGGATACAAGGGCTGAGAAAAATCATCGTTGACGATCCAGCGGTAGGGATCCGTATTCCCCAGACAGAACCATTTTACCCGCTCGTCCTTGGAGTTTTTCATCCCATAGGATTGATCCACCAGAACCCATCCGTACGGCTCGAGGTACATCTCGCACCAGTCGTGCAGATTGTCCTCCCCCGGTTTGAGATCAAAACCGGACTGCCAGTGCACCGGAATGCCGTTGAGCCGCGCCAGGGTCATAAAAAGCAGAGTTTGAATGCCGCAGTCGCCGTGCCTGTTCTCATAGGCGTACCGGCTTATATTTTCGATGGTCGAATACTCCCGCGCCCGGGCCCAGGGCGCCCAGCCATCGATCCATTGAAAAATCCGCTTGGCTTTCAGATAGGGATTGGTCTCCCCGCCGATGATCTGTTCGGACACCTCGCGCAGCTCGGGAGTGAAAACAATGTGCGGCGGTTGCTCGCGGGTGTATTGCTGATAAAGAGCGGACTGCACGTCATAGGGCTGCACGTCAGCCGGATCGATGGCCGTATATTCAGCGAAAGAGGTAAAACCGAGACTGCAGACGAACAGAGTGGGCTCGCCGGCGCGGGCGATCTGCTCCATGTAAATAGAGCGCTGCAAATAGGCATCGTTGTCCGAGATCAGATGCCGCTGCGGCGATGTATGAAAAAGCTGAATCGACGTCTGCCGGGGATTGCCCTCGCGCGGGTAGGGCAGCCAGACGCGTATTGTTTCTCCGGCCGGCACCGCATCCGGATGCACGGTCAACGTGTAGGTGATGCGGAACCGCTGCGGCGCCACCCGTCGCGCCGACTGCCGTTCGCCGGCCGCTATAATTTGCGCCGCTTCCTGCTCATAGTTGAATCGACTGGAAACCACACCATTTTTTTTATCATGGCCGGCTTTGATCGCTCTGGCCTGCCGGTCGATGCGAAAAAGATTCGGCCCTGCCTGACTAAAGTATCGCTTAACGCCGTCTATGGTCATGCACTCCAGCGACTTTTCCTGTTCCCATTCGCGCAGATCCGATGCCGTGACATTCGGGATATAGGTGCGAATATACTGCACGACCTGCTCTTCGGACCTGGTAAAGTCCTTGCGGATGCGATCCAGGCGTTCGATCTCAAATTCCAGTTCCAACCGGTCGACCGCCGGCAGCGT
>JAKJDB010000617.1 GCA_022706175.1 Candidatus Zhuqueibacterota bacterium
AGAGGGCAAAGGCGATCCGAAAAAATCTCACGACCGTTTCGAATTCTGCGGCATCAAGGCGTTCTGCGGATGGCCCGGGGATTCCGGAGAATCGCCGACTCACGACATCACCGTCGAGAACACCACAGTGCGCAACGCCCAGCGGCTGGGCATCATGCTGGAAGGCCCGAAAATGAAGGTCCTCGGCAACACGCTGGGAGATGCGGGGTCGGATGTGGTGGAACTATTGACCGGGCCGGGAGAGATCCGCGGCAACCTGGTAGAGATCACCGGCCCAACCCACGTAGCCATCGGCAGCGACTGCGCGAATTCCATCCTGATGAGCGACAATATCGTGCACATCAAAGCGGGCGGCCGCCTTGACATCGGCTTTCGCTCCTGGAAGGGTTCGCATCGCCATGTGATCGCCAACAACCTCGTGACCGTGGATTCCGCCGGCGTCTGCACCCAGGCCATCGATGCACGCGGCTCGCACACGGTGATCACCGGCAACTGCCTTCAATCCACCAACTCCCCACCGCTCACTCGCCTGACAGTCAGCGGTGGGGATGCGATCATCAGCGCCAATGTGTTCGAAAATATCACGATCGAAATCAACGATCTCAGCGGTGAGAACAAACCCATCATCCTTGGACCCAACCTGCTCGACAACACCACCATTGATTACAAGGCCGGCCATCTGATACAAAAGTAATTAAAGCAACGCCCTTTCCATCGCTAGCCATACGCGATGGGGAATCCAGGTTTTTGCCGCTGGGATCGCAGCGCAAGTACGAGCGGAGGCGCAGTGCCTTCAGGGCGGAAAGTCAAAGGAGCCGTGTTCGCCCTGGGATCGATGCGATCGATTTTTATACTTGAATTTCACAATTTGAACGCCTACCTTGACGGCTAAAAGGACAACCGATCCATCGTATGGGGTTTGATCATGTACACAACCAAATGTGCCAGACCGATAGTCGCGGTTTTTCTGGCAGCCGTACTGTTCCTGCACGGCTGCGGCGCTGCCAAGAAGCAGATCCTACCGGCAAGTCTCAGGGAGCCCAAAATAGGGCTGGTTCTGGGCGGCGGCGCCTCACGGGGCTTTGCCCATGTCGGCGTGCTCAGGGCCTTGGAGCAGGAAAAGATACCGATCGACCTGATCGTCGGCACTTCCGTGGGCAGCCTGATCGGCGCGATTTATGCCGCCAACCCCAACAGCTTTGAGCTGGAGTGGATGGCCTTTGAGCTGGAGAAGGACGATATCTTTGATTTCTCCCTGCTTTCGTCGCGCACCGGTCCGATCAAGGGCGACAAGCTGGAAAAATTCGTCGTCAAACACGTTAAAACCAGAAATATAGAGGATATGAAGATCCCGTTCTACGCCGTGGCCTGCGACCTGAACACCGGCGAACCGGTGGTTTTTGACAAAGGCCCTGCAGAGATCGCCGTGCGTGCCTCCTCGTCCATCCCCGGCGTCTTCACCCCTCTGAACATCAAAGATCGAATCGTGGTGGATGGAGGAGTGAACGGCAGCGTGTCGCCCGAGACCGCCAGGCAAAAAGGCGCGGATATCGTCATCGTGGTGAACATCGGCAAGAGCATCATCAATTACGAGACCGGCAACATCGTCCAGATCACGCTTCAGGCCATCGATATCATGGGCTATCGAATCGACCAATACAAAAACAAAGACGCCGACGTTCTGATCCAGCCAGAAGTGGGCAACGTCGGAACCATGGATTTTTCCAAGAAAAAGGAACTCATGCTGGCCGGCATCACGGCCGGACAGGCGGCCATTCCGGCCATTAAAAAGGCGATTGAGGACTTCAAGGCCGGCCGGCTGGGACGGAACTGAGTGAGATCATGCACTTTTATCTTGATTTTCAGATGTTGATTGGCTATTTTGTATCAGGGCGGAAGTGAGGGCGGAAGTGAAGAGAGCGTCCATCATGTTTCAACGGTTTTTTTAACAACCGCTGGACAATCCCCTGACCGGCTGTAGGCGGGAAGATGAGCTCCCTGACCAGATCATCATGACTTTCCATCATCCCCGGATCCGGCAGCCTGTTGGCATACGCTCCAGATTATACATGAACCTCCTTCCTTATCATTTTTCCTCATTTAGTTGGCTGCACGCTGAAAACCGGCAGGATGCTCCCATTTCTACCTGTGGCGAGGAGCACCTTTTCCGATGCGGCGGTCCAAATGGATTGAACCAGATGTATTTTGTCAGTGCGCGAATTCGGCATGGCGGATTAACCAGCCGGCCTACTTTCTGTCATCAGCTTAAAGGAGGAGAAAAACATCAGAGATTGGGGTGGGTAATGAGAGCTGAAACCAGTCGTTCTGCCGGTTTGCAGGATTCGCGACCCGCAGGAGGGCTGAGTGATTTTGCGCCACCTGAAGTGCCCATTTTTTCAGAAAGAGCAACCAGCCGGACAAAAAAACCAATCTACAGGAGGACACTATGAAGAAGGTTCTATTGGTACTGTTTATCATCGTTTTGGCGGCCTCTCTGGTCCAGGCGGCCGACGACATCCGTCCCAAATGCAAAAAAGGCGATCGATCCCTGCTGTTCAGCTTTAATGGCGTCAGCGGACTGTTGTTGAGCGGTCTGGGCAACGTCTTTGGCGGCGGTGGTGAAGACGGGGAGTTGGCGGGACTCCAAGGTCATCCGGAATTGAACAGCTCCATCCTCTATTCTCCAGGCGTGGGCGGAT
>JAKJDB010000618.1 GCA_022706175.1 Candidatus Zhuqueibacterota bacterium
CCGCCGGTTGATGGGATAGATTTTTACCGCTTCGATGCGGCTGGCATAACGGCAATCCAACTGGGTAGAAAATTTTTGAATTTTCAGCGACGCTTTCAACGCCGCAATCTGTTTGGGGCGATAGGTGAGCGGCTCCCGCCATTCCAGATCCATATGATCCATCACGGTCAGGCTTGCCTGCAGTCCGGGCCGGATCGCCCAATGCTTCACCGTCAAGCCATAGCTCCAGTTGGTGGTCGCTTCGATGCCGCGAATGCGCGCCCGCGGAATGTTGCGGAACTGCACCTGACCGCGGATCAAATCCATGTGCGCTTCGATCAACTCCCGATACTCGTTGTCGAACAGCGAGACATCCACATTCCAGTTTTCGTTGAGGTACTGCCGAAAACCCAGATCATAGGCCCAAGAACTCTCCGCCTTCAACTGCGGATTGGCCACGATCTTGAAATTCATGATGGCCAGTTCAAGAAACCGTTCGACGATGGTGGCGGCACGAAATCCGCTGCCCACAGAAGCACGCAGACTGGTGGTGGGCCAGGGCTGCCAGTTCACTCCCAGGCGCGGGCTGAACAGATCCTCTTTGACGCTGCCGACAAGCTGATAGCGGTCATAGCGAAAGCCGGTGGTCATCCGCAGGTTCTCGCGGATCTTCCATTCATCCTGCAGATACGGTCCGATGAAAAAACCTTTGTGCTCGCCGAAATATTTGGTGCTGCCGGCATCGTGCTGAAACTGCACCCCGCCGGTGAAGATGTGTCCTTCCTGCGGAATCCAGTCCGCCTGCACCTCTGCGCCCTGACCAAAGGCCGGATTAAAACCGCTGCCCTCGCCGAATTGATTGCCCATCAGCGTACGCACAAAAGACGCGCGCAGATTCATTGAAAAACGGGAAGAAAAAGGAATCAAAAGTTTGGTATAGGTGTTCAGCTGATGAACCGCGGCGTGATTTTTCAAATTAGCCGGATCGACCTCATAGGGATCGTTCGGTCCCTTCCACTGGACAAAGAATCCCCGGCTGATGTGGCTGTACGCCGCATAGCCGGTCCACTTGATGCCGCCTTCGAACTGATAGTCAAATTTTCCGGTGAGATTGTATTTTTTCGCATCTCCCAATTCGGTATAGCCGGTGGTCCTCAACCGGCCGGCGGAAAGGCGCAGACCGAGATGGCGGTAGCGCTTGCTGTAGCTCACATCCTCACGGGTAAAATGCAGACGGTTGGGATCGGTCCACTGCCACTCGTCGTAATAGGGCTTGTCGTATTTGCCCGCAGAAAAAGCGTACAACACTCGCGCCTGCTGAGACGGATCTTTGGTCAGCACATTCACCACGCCGCCGAGGGCCGATGCGCCCCACAGCGTGGAGCCAGCGCCTTTCAGCACTTCGATCTGCTCAATGTCCAGCGGCGGCAGCATGTCCCAGTTGAACTCGCCGGTGTCCGAGGCATAGACCGGCACGCCGTCGAGCAGCAGCAGCACCTTGTTGCCGGCGCCGAACGTATAGCCGGTGGAACCGCGGATGTTGATCTGATTGCCGATGAAATGCACGCCCGGCGCGGTCTCTAAAGCTTCGATGATGTTGGTGGGATTGCGCTGTTTGATCTCCATGGAGGTGACCACGGACAAGGAGACCGGGGTCTGATCCAGGGACTGTTTGCTTTTGCCGGCAGAGACCACCATGGGGTCCATCTCTATGGCGGTGGCTCTGAGCGCCACCTTGAGCGGGGCAGAAGGACCGGTGGTCACTTTCACCTGAGACATGGTCAGGGTGTGATAGCCGATCATGGAGAAACGGATCGTATAAACGCCCATAGGTACGTCGGTTATACGGAAATGACCAGCAACATCCGTAATTCCGCCCCGTAACGTCGTCAATACCTGGATATTGACTCCGGGTAAAGGAGCCTTGGTGTCGGCGTCCGTAACCTGCCCCGTGATGGGGTTTTGCGCTTGAGCCAGGCCGGCGCACAGCAGCATCCAGCGGATTGTTTTCATGATCATGTCAGGCACCATGTGCTCGCTGTTCGTTTCACTCTATCACCGGCCAACTGGCATAAATATCCAAACCGGTGCGGGTTTCGCCGGATTTGATCCGCAGCTTGGCCGGCTGTCCAGGGCTGGCCGGGTCCTGGTAAAATCCCAACCGGGCGAAATCAGCCAGATTGGCGCGCTCAGGCAACCACAGCACCACCAGAAAGTTGATCGCACCGGATCGGATGGGGAGCTTGTAATGATAGGGGTTTTCGTTGATGCTGAAATCAATTGACTTCATATAGGTCAGGTACTCCAGATTGCTGTCTGGAGTGTAGGAGTAGGCGGCAATGGCGGTTGCCAGAGTATTTTTTGGAAAGGGACCGTTGAAATAAATGGTGCCCTCGAGGCTGGCATCGCGGTTGACCTTGTTCCAGTCGGGGTAGAGCTTGACATAATCGCTGGGATTATTACGGGTCAGATCAAATCCCTTGGCTCCCCAAACACCTGCACTGTCCTGGACGATGGGCAGGGCGAGGACATCGGCGAGATTGGACTTGGTCTCGTTGCTGTACCACCACAGGCTGATCGCATCGTAGTGGCCGTAGGGAAGATCGATCACCGCGCGCACGCTGTCCCGTCCTATAGGCAGGCTGTTGGAACTGTGATAAAGTTCGTTGATGGCGTGGGGCGGAAACTGGGGCGCCACGATCAGATAGATCCCCTGG
>JAKJDB010000619.1 GCA_022706175.1 Candidatus Zhuqueibacterota bacterium
TGTTCTGCGTCAACATCGACGCGGTGCTGGCGGTGATCATCCTCAAGCTAGTGTGGAAGGATCTGCAGGCGGGCCGCATCACGGAAAAGATGATCCAGGATCTATCGTTCACCCAGTTTCTCTACGGCCGCAGCATCGGCGTGGCCGCCGAGATCGCCGACCACCGCGACCGCGGACTGGATATGGACTGCCGGACGCCGCAGAACCAGGTTGGCTTTGTGATGTAATGAAAACGGCCGAGGCCTATGGCCCCGACCGTTGAACAGACATGGATCATTTTTTCGGTCGTATCGTGTCCGCGTTTGGTTTGCGTCCAACCCGCGGACCCCGCCGATGAAACTGTTTGACGCTGCGCTATTCCCTCTCGGTCTTTTTATAGCCGGCCGGCACTTCGAAAACAGACGCCGGCGCGCTGCCCTCCTTGACCTCCAGCAGCTCTTCGCTGGATTTCACTTCAGCGCCCATCATCTTCATCGTGGTGGTGGTCAGCACCGGCACGCCCTTGATCTTTTTCATCTCCTTGGCGATATCCTCAATCGCCGCTCCCATGCCCGGCATGCGCGCGTACATGGCTGCGGCGGATTTGGCGTACAGCTCGTAATCCACCTTGATGTCCGGACTGGCCCAGACCTCGCTGGTCACCGGCCCGGCCATGGGGATGTTCATCACCTGGATGTACTTGCGGCAGTTCCATTGATTGATCTTTTTCGTCTCCGCCGTCTCGGTGATGCTTACCTTCATCTGGCCGGCCATGGCCTTCATCATCTCCTGCATCTGTGGATCGGCCGCCATGGAGGTCATGGCGCTGAGAGGCATTTCGATATAGGTTTTAGCCTTTTTGTCGATGGTGTAGAGCCGGTCCTTGTCCAGCCGCAGGATCACCATGTTCTCCGGGCTGTCGGTGCTCATTTTGCCCTCTGCGATCCAGGTGGTGACCACCTCCTCTTTGGCCGGAGTGGTCATGCCCATCATCTTCACCGGATCGGTGTGGCTTTTGCGTTTCATGGAAATGTCGGCATTCGCCAAGCCCGCAAATGCCAACAGCCCCACCAGACCAATCACATACCTTTTTCGCATCGTCTTCTCCCTTCTTTTAAGAACGCCTCAACATAATAAATCTTGCCGGGAATTGCAATTATTATTATGCCGGCCATGTATTTGCTGCATTCAGTGCATCGCTCAATTTTGTTTTTACTGAGTTTGCTTATACGGTTTTCATCCGGCCTGGAAGAGATGAATCACCACAGAAAGAAAAATTCTTATCTATTTTTTCACAGTCGATGGAACAGCATAAGCAAGGCATCCCGCTGATTCATCTGCGGCCATCTGCGGCGTACGGGGCCGTGGCTGACCGCGATGACGACCTGAAGGACCAATCATTCCCTGCTGTCTTTCCAAATAACAAAAGCCTGCAGCGCGCGATGGGTCCACTTGCGATGAAACGCTACAGGGCGAAGGCTCCATCGACGCACCAGGCTCCGCCCGTTCAGTTAGCGGTTCATCACAAGACCTTTTGCAGATTCTGCAACCGGCACCGTGCGCATAAAAAATCCCTTGTCCGAACGTACAATTTTTCCTAAGTTATCTTTTATGTTTGCACTATTGACCAGAGTGGAAAGGTGTTGAATCATGGGTAAATCTCTGTTGCTAAAAGCCCTGATGGGCGAAAAAACCGAACGCGCCCCCTGGGTGCCGTTCGTCGGCTGCCACGGCGGCTTTCTGATCCAGGCGGACGCAGAATCCTACCTCCAGTCCGCTGAACTGCTCACCCGCGGCACGCTCAAAGCCATCGAGCTCTACCGTCCCGACGGCATTCCCATCTATTTCGACCTGTCGGTGGAAGCGGAAGCGATGGGCTGCCGGCTGCAGTGGGCCAAAGAGAATCCGCCGGCAGTGCAAACCCATGTTCTGGACGAAAAAAAGCTGAGCGACCTGCCCAAACTGAACGAACAGTCCGGCCGTATTCCCACCATCCTGCAGGCGCTGAAACAGGTGCATCAGGCGGCGCCGGACGTGGCGCTCTACGGACTGATCACCGGGCCGTTCACCCTCGCCCTGCACCTCAAAGGCACCTCCATCTTTATGGACATGTACGACCAGCCCGAAGAGGTCAAGGCGCTGCTCGAATTCTGCACCGAAACCGCCAAGACCATGGCGGACATCTATATCCGCAATCAGTGCGACATCATCACCATCGTCGATCCCATGACCAGTCAGATCTCGCCCGAAGCCTTTCGTGAATATGTAACGCCTTACGCCACGGATTTCTTCCAGCATGTTCGCCGCCAGAACAAGCCCAGCTCGTTTTTCGTCTGCGGCCATGCGCAGAAAAATGTCGAGAACATGTGCGAGACCGGTCCGGACAACATTTCGGTGGATGAAAACATTCCACTGGATTTCGTCAAAAAAATCTGCGAAAAATATCATGTCTCCTTTGGCGGCAACCTGCAGCTCACCGTGGTGCTGCTGCTGGGCACCGACACAGACGTCAAACGCAACACCCTCGAGTGCCTTGACATCGGCGGCGACACCGGCTTTGTTCTGGCGCCGGGTTGCGACCTGCCCTATACCACTCCGGCCGGCCACCTGCAGCTCATCACCGATCTGGTGCACGATCCCTATCAGCGCCAGGTGGCGCGCGAACTGATCAGCGGTCATCAGCAGGCGGGCGAAACCCTGAACCTCAGCGAATACGG
>JAKJDB010000620.1 GCA_022706175.1 Candidatus Zhuqueibacterota bacterium
CACTTCGGGTGTTGTTGCTTCCGCAGAACGTATCCGCATCAGTTGGTCCAGTCCATGAGTCAAGTTGAAAGCGATTATCGATGCAGGAAAGGGAAAACGGCGTGAAGCGTTATAAAGTGCTTCTCTTGTTTGCGTTCATCGCTCAGAGCGTTTTCAGTCAGGGCAGCGAACTGGCCGTGCATCTGTACGGCATGGCCGCCCTGCCGGCAGGAGATTACGGCAGGGATCTGGCCGACGACAGCCAATTGACGAGGCGATCCGGTTTTTCCATCGGCCGCCAGATAGGGCTGGCAGCTACCGGCTACGGCTTGGGCGCTGAACTGGTCTCGCCGGTCGGCTTTCGCGGCTTACAGTGGCTGTTCAGCGTCAAGGCGCTGTGTAACGACTCAAAAACAAAGACGCTGCAAGCTGATTTTCGCAAAGAATTGGGTGATTCCGTCGCTTTGACGCTTGACTACGGGCAATGGTTAAACCTGCCGGTGATGACCGGCTTTCGCTACGATCACCAGTTTACCGCCGAATTTACCTTGTACAGCCTTTTGCAGGCCGGCATCAATTTTTCCAAAATGGCTTCCCGGCAAGCGAGCGTGGACGGTTTGATCGTCGAAGAGGCTCATTTCGATTTTGCAAGGGATTTTGGATTTGAGTGGGGCATTGGCGTTCTCTATGATCAGCGCTACAATCTTGGCTTTCGTTATCTGGATTTGCGCCATCCGCGCTATGAGGGCAGAAAAAAAATATCAGAGACGATTTTTCCCGAGATCGTAAGCAGAGACATCGTCATTTTAGGGGAAGAACGATCCATCTCCATGTTCGTCGTTACCCTGGGCATTCAGCTGTTCAAATAATGATGAAAAAAACTAAAAAGCTGCTGGCGACGACGGATTATTTCGACAACATTCTCAGTCGCAGTCAGTTGTTCACCAGAGAGCATCTTGATAGCCTGCATCATTATCTCCGCGCCATCGGCGTTGACCGCCATCAATGGATGTTCAATCCCGTATACACCTTCTATGATCCCATCCCTAACGGCTTTGACCTGATTCGCGAGGCGGTGGCGTCGGCGCACGCCCACGGACTTGAATTTTTCGCAGTGCTGAAACCCTTTGAAGGCGGCGGCAGCGGCAACGCGTTGCCGCATTCCGTGCCTGTGCCGGCAGGTGTTCGGGTTCTTAGGGATATGCGCGGCGTCTATCCAGCCGTGCGTTCCTTTGTCGCCGAGCATCCGCACATGTGTTTGCAGCGCCGGCCCGGCACTTTCCGCAGTGTCGGCTCCGTAGCAGCCATTCGACTGGTAAAACAGGACGACAGACCCACGCGCATCAAACCGGAACATCTCTCCCTGTGGACCAGCGAAAAGAACAATGGCTTTCTACGCTATGACGGCCCGATCTCTTTCCGCGAAACCGTCGAGTGGCGTAGCGGTTTTCCCAAAAGCAGGTTCTGCCGCATTCTTCATTTGGAAGAACTGCAGCTGAACGCCGAACACCTCTACATCCTGATACGCTGTTCTCTGGCTGATGGGGACGGCGATTTTGCCAATGAACGCGGGAAATTGGTCGAACTGATAGACGATCATGGCGTTGGGATTCCGTTCATTTTGAGTTCGGGGCGGACTGGTTTTAAAAGCATGCGGGAGCAATATCCAGAGATTTGGGATACCATCATCTCCTACTTTCAATCACCGGAAGTAAAAAAAGTGTTGCAGGAGGACGGCGCCGCAGGTCTTTACCGGGATTTCTATGCGTTCGAGGAACGTCAAAAAGTGACTGAAGGGCACGTCCTTGACAAAGTGGGTTATGTTGCTGTTGCCTGCGGCAAACCGGAGTATCTAGCCGGCAATCTTCACCCGATCTACCCCGAGGTGCGTCGGCATTGGCTGGACATGCTCCGTTTCTGTTTGGAGCGCGGTGTGGACGGCGTCAACATCCGCACCTCCAACCACAGCCGCTCACCGGAAGCCTGGGAATATGGCTTCAATGAGCCGGTCCTCAAAGCAGCCGGCGGCCGAACCGACTATCCGACCATCCGGCGCATCAACGGCGACGCCTACACTCTCTTTCTGAGCGAGGCCAGGGATCTGGCTAAAAGCTATGGGAAATCGATAACCATCCATCTGTACTCGCAAATGCTGATGCCGGATGATCGCAGCACGCAATTGAGCTATATTCCACCGAATTTTGACTGGCAATGGGAGACCTGGGTGCGCGAGATTGCCGATGACCTGGAATTCCGCGGCGCCTGGACCTTACGGCCATGGAATTTGCGTCAGGTTGTGGAAACTTTTAGCAGCGTCACGCAAGCCGGCAACAAGCCCTTTTATTTTCAATGCAATATGAAAGAGCTCGGATTTGCCGGCCCCCATCGTTTCACCGCCGCAGAGATCGAGATGGTCAAACGCCATCCGGCCCTGGATGGTCTGGTGCTTTATGAAACGGCCAATTTCACCCAAATGCAAAAAGACGATATCCTCGGGAGTGCGGATTTAGCCTCCCTGCTGAAAGAAAAATGGAATGAGAGCGGCAGATGAGTGATCCCATCAATCGGCGATCGTTTTTAGCCCGCACGGCCACAGGTCTGGGCACGCTGGCGTTCAGCCGTGAGATATCGGCAGGCAGCAGGCCACTGTCCGGCAACCGTAAAAAACTGTTTGCGACAACCGATTATACGGACAACATCGCCAACGGTTTATTT
>JAKJDB010000621.1 GCA_022706175.1 Candidatus Zhuqueibacterota bacterium
AAGCCGCCGGTTCCAAACTGGCGAAAGCACAAACCCTGGGCGTCAAAATCATCAGCGAAGAGGAATTTGAACAGCTGGTGAAAGGAATGCCCTGACCGCGGCCCCGATGTCCTTGCACTCAACCTTTGATCGACGCGTATGAAAAAATTACTCCTGATCGCCTTGACTCTGTTGTCCTGCGCCGGCAGTCAAAAAACCGGCACCCTCAGCTTTGTCACTCTGGATGAAGAAGCCACGCTGGGGCGTGAAATTGCCGTACAGTCGCCCAAGCTGCTCCGCCTGGTGCGCAATCATGAGATCAGCGACTTTTTTAATCAGCTGGGCCAAGAGCTCGGCGCCAAATCAGATTGGACCGGCCTGGAGTATACCGTCTTTATCATCAACGAACCGGATCTGAACCATTTCTCCCTGCCCGGCGGGTCGATCTATCTGTATCGCGGACTGATCGAAAAAGCTGAAACCGCCCATGAGGTGGCTGCGGTGCTGAGCCACGAGATCGCCCACATCGGCCGGCGCAACGCGGTGAACCGGATGGCGAACAAATATTCATACGCCTTTGCCGCTCAATCCGTGTTCGGCCAGAACCCCGAGCTCGCCACCCAGATTCTGCAAAACCTCTTTACCAAGGATACGATCCTCGATTATCCGGAGAAGGAAGAGTATTCGGCCGACGCGTTGGCGGCCAAGTATATGTGGAAAGCCAACTATGATCCTGAAGGCCTGCTCACCCTGGTGCAAAAGATGCGGCTGCAGGACAAGGAGAACAAGGGCTCTGTGGCTCTGCTGCGCCGCACCCATCCCCCCTTTCTCAACCGCATCAACCGCATCCGCAGAGAGCTGACCTCCATGCCCCATCACGATGGGCTGCGCCGCGACCTGACGGAATTCAGCCGCATCCGCGAACAGCTGATGCGCATTCCCCGCTGATTCTTTCTCACACCACTCCATGGCCCGCTGCTGACCCCGGCTTTTATATCGTCGCTTTCAGGCACATTTTTTGCTTCTCTTATTGGTGTTCCGATCAAGGGAACACGAAAGATGAATCTTGACTGGCCGGATATTACTCAGCTGTTTTAATATCGGCCGGCTTTTCCTTTCCTCCCCCTCCTCCTTACCAGATGCAAATAGAAAACCCCCGGTTTCTCCGCCGGGGGTTTTCTATTGCACCCTGTACATAAACGTACTTTGGACGTTTATTTTATTTCACATATAGCATATGCCTGGTCAGGCTGCGACCGCCGGCGTCCAGCCGGTACAGATACACTCCTGCGGCCACCGGTTGGCCATGGTCGTTGCAGCCGTCCCACCTGACCTGATACACTCCGGGCTGGCGATGGCCCTCCACCAGCGTGCGAATGCGTTGACCCAGCGAGTTGAAAACAGCCAGCTGAACCCATCCCTCTTTTTGCAGGGAGAATGGAATCTGGGTGGCCGGATTAAAGGGATTGGGATAATTCTGATCGAGTCCAAACTCATTTGGAACGACCGTCTGCCGGTCCACAGCCGTGACGCCGGTCAAAGTGAACTGATTGTTGACGATCTGAACCGGCAACGACACATAATTCTGGCCCACGACAATGGCCTTGGATACATGCAAAGCCACCTGCGTCAGCGTGTCGGTATCTTCAGCGACTGTATAGCTGATCCGCAACACCTCACCGCTGCCGGGCGCCAGATATTGATTGCCGGAGATCATGATGATGTTCAAACTGCCGTCGACATCGTTGTAATAGACGTTAAAGTCGCGGCTGCGCTCGGTCAGCCACACCGAGTCCGGCCGCAGATAATTGGGCAGATCGGCGATCTGCACCTGCATGCTTTTCACTGGATCCGCATTGTCCAGCGACATGGAGATAATGTTTTTCTGCGTGCCCGGCGCGCCCGTACCGCTGCCAAGACGAACCACCGAATCCACGGCCAACGCTGTTCCCGCCAGCATCAGCGAACTTGTTAGCATCAGCCATTTACGTCTCATGGTTTCCTTTCCAGGTAAAACACCCCGGTCTTTTTTAAAGCGTAGCCGAGAGAGCGCCGCTCCGACTTACCGATTTTAAAAAAGACCGGGGATTCTGTTCATTTTCCATTCATGCTGCTTGCGCCCATTCAAGCCCGCCGCCTGCTCGCTTCAGCCGCTGGGGCGGTCTGCAGGGTCCCTGACCATCTATGCGCTTATGGATAGACGATGCTGAACACCGCCATATAATCGAACAGGTCGATGTCGCCGTCATGATCCATATCGCCGGCCATCAGCTCATCGCCGGTGGGCGCCCGCCGCTTTAGCACCAGATCGCGCAGAACGTCAAGATCACTCGCGTTCACAACACCGTCGATGCCGGTCACATTGCCCATGAGGACGAAATAGAAATTGCCGCTCACCAGCTGCGGAGAGACGAGCTTGCCGTTGGCATCGCTGATAGTCACATTTTCCAGACTCATGGTCGAATGCGTACCTACCGTTCCGCCGGTAGCATAATTGATCTGAGCGATGGCGCCGTTGCCGGTGGGGATCACCTGGCCGGACATGTGCACCATGGCCACGCGCAGCCTCGTGCCGGTTTCGTTGTAGCTGACGGTGAATCCGGAGGCGCGGCCCGCGGCGCTCACCCGCTCGCCGGTCAAATCATTGGGCGCATCCACCAGATCGAAAAAGATGCCGCGAATGTTGATCTGGTTGTTCAGCCACAGATAGACCA
>JAKJDB010000622.1 GCA_022706175.1 Candidatus Zhuqueibacterota bacterium
GCCGGCCCGATCTGCTGACCACCACGCTGGAGGTGGCGGACAAGTGCGATCTCAAACTCTCGTTCGACGAGTTCCACCTGCCGCTCTACACCATTCCGGATTCGGACCAACCCAGCACGCTGGATGAGTATCTGCAAAAGCAGGCCGAGGCCGGCATGCGGGAACGCTACCCACAAGTGACCCCGGCCTTGCAGGCGCGTCTGTCGCTGGAGCTGGAGGTTATAAGGAAAATGGGCTATGCGGGCTATTTTCTGATCACCGCCGATTTCATCGGCTATGCGCGTCGTATGAATATTCCGGTGGGCCCGGGCCGTGGTTCGGCCGCCGGCAGTCTGGTGGCCTATTGTCTGCGCATCACCAACCTCGACCCCCTGCGCTATGATCTTCTTTTTGAACGCTTTCTCAATCCCGAACGCGTTTCCATGCCGGACATTGACATCGATTTTTGCTATGAACGTCGCGAGGAGGTTATCCGCTACGTCAAGGAGAAATACGGCTATCAGAATGTCTGCCAGATCATCACCTTCGGCACCATGGCGGCACGCGCCGTGATCCGAGATGTGGGCCGTGTGCTCAAGATGAGCTATGGGGATGTGGACCGCATCGCCAAACTGGTGCCCAACACCTTGAACATCAAATTGGATGACGCGATCAAAAGCGTACCCGAGTTGCAGCAACTGGAGAAAAAAGATGCAATGCACTCGCGGCTGATGCGCTACTCCCGGGTGCTGGAGGGACTGGCCCGCCACGCATCCACTCATGCCGCCGGCGTGGTCATCGCTCCGGGCGAGCTGCCTAACTATGTGCCGCTGTACAAGACCAAAGAGGGCGACATCACCACCCAGTACGATATGAAATCCCTAGAGAGCGCCGGCCTGCTCAAGATGGATTTCCTCGGCCTGCGCACCCTGACGGTCATCCAGAAAACCGTCGATGCCGTGCGCCACGGCAAAAAGGCGGATTTCGACATCGAGACCATTCCGCTGGACGATCCCCGGGTCTACCGGCAGTTCAGCAACGGCGACACCATCGGCCTTTTCCAGTTTGAAAGTTCGGGCATGCAGGAGTATCTGAAAAAGTTGCAGCCCACCTGTCTCGAAGACCTCATCGCCATGAACGCCCTCTATCGCCCCGGCCCCATGAGCATGATCGATGATTTCATCCGCGGCAAAAAAGATCCAGCGTCCGTCACCTATCAGCACCCGCTGCTGGAACCGATCCTGAAGGAGACCTACGGCGTCGCGGTGTATCAGGAACAGGTGATGCGCATGGCGGTGGAGGTCGCCGGCTTTAGTATGGGCGGCGCAGACATTCTACGCCGCGCCATGGGCAAAAAGAGCATGGAGACCATGGTAGAGCAGCGGCGCAAGTTCATCGACGGCGCCGGCGCCAAAGGGGTTGCGGAAAAAACCGCCGGCGAGATCTTTGACAACATGGAAAAGTTCGCCGGCTACGGATTCAATAAATCCCATGCCGCCTGTTATTCGCTGGTGGCCTATCAGACCGCCTATTTGAAAAATTATTATCCTGCTGAATTCATGGCCGCCACCATCTCCAGCGAAATGGGCAATTCGGACCGGGTCACCATCCTGCTGGAGGAGTGCCGGCGCATGGGCCTGCGGGTGCTGCCCCCGGATGTGAATGAAAGCTTTGCGGATTTCGTGGTCACAGAGAACGGCATTCGCTTTGGACTGGGAGCGGTCAAGAACGTCGGCCGCGCCTCCATCGAGGCCATCGTCGAAGCGCGCAAAAAAGTCGGCCGGTTTCAAACGCTCTATGACCTGCTGCTCAACGTGGACGTTCACAGCGTGAACAAAAAAGTTCTGGAAAGCCTGGTGGAATCCGGCGCCATGGACAGCCTGCAGGGCCACCGCAGCCAGCTCTTCGCCGCTGTGGAGACCGCGCTGGAATTCAGCCAAAAAATGCAGAATCAAACCCGGAACAGCCAGGCCAGCATGTTCGATCTAGACGGCGACTCTGGCCTGGCGCCCGACTTTCCGCCTTTGCCTTTGCTGGAGGAGTGGCCGGCGGCGGATCTGCTCAACCGGGAAAAGGCGATTCTCGGATTCTATCTGTCCGCGCATCCGCTGGATCGCTACCGCGAAGAGGTGCGCACTTTTTCCACGGTTTCCATCGATGCGGTGGATAGCCGGCGCGACGGCACGTCGGTGCGCATCGCCGGTCTGATCAGCGATCTGAAAAATCATATGGACCGGCAGAAACGGCCCATGGCCTTTTTCAAACTGGAGGATTTCTCCGGCAGCCTGGAAGCGCTGGCCTTTGCCGATACGTATGAAAAGCATCGCGCCCTCATCCACAAAGACGCCATCGTCATGGTGATCGGCAAGATCAGCACGCGCGAGTCCGAGGCGCCCAAAATTATTGTCGATGAAGTGATCGCCCTGGAAGACGCCCGCTCCCGCTTTACCAAAAGCCTCTGCCTGGCGATGAACCTGCCGGACCTGGCCGATAAGGACATGGAGGCGATCAAAGCCGTACTGGCCGGCCATGAAGGAGGGGTGCCGGTCTATTTCCGCGTCCAGACCGGCGCTCACGGGGATTATTATCTGCGCTCCAAATCCATTCGCGTGAAGCCCAGCCTGGATCTGCTCGAAAGCCTGCGCCGGCAGTTGGGCCGGGAAAATGTCTGGGTGGGCGCATGATCGCCCCCGCCGTTTTCGACCCTTTCGGCG
>JAKJDB010000623.1 GCA_022706175.1 Candidatus Zhuqueibacterota bacterium
ATCAGGCCGCGCATGACCGGATTTTTTTCCACCAGCACCTGAGTGTAAAAACCCGCGAGTCCCAACATCTTGATCCGCTTGGCGCCGCTGACGGCGTCGCTCTGCTCCACATCCACCGACAGGCTGTTCTCAAAGCTTTCGGCCAGATTGCAGCAAGCCAGGGTGCGCAGGCCCTGACGGGTGATGATCTGAGTGTTTACCTCCGCCTCGTGCAGGTGATGGGTGTGCGGTTTCTCTCCAGTGATGGTCATTTCGCCATGCCGATGATCCGGCTGAAGATAGATGGCCAGACCGTGCATGCCCGGTCGCACGCGAATGGTGTCAGCCGCAAAACCGACATAGTCAGCCACCAGCCGATCGCTCGACGCCGACAGGTCGAGCCGGAAAAAACCCTGGTCATCGGTGGTGGCGCCGGCCACGGTGTTCAACCAATACACATTGGCATGGATCAAGGGAAGTGTGTCTTGATGGTTTTCATGATAAGCGATCCCATAGATGTGACCGCAGGTGTAGGTGTCTTTTCCCTGGGCGAACAGCGCAGTGCACGCGGCCAGCCAGATCGTTAAAACAAGTATGAATGTTTTCATGGCAAACCTCTCTCATGAAGAATGAACGGTCTGATGCGATGGCCGGCGTATTTTTCCCGGCCTGTTATTAAAACGAGAGATTTGTTTGGCGATCAAATAAGCAGGGGAAGACGTAGCTGTGGAGCTGCCGATGAAAACAGAGTGCGAACAGGGAACTCGGCTGCGCTGTTTTTCTCCGCAGGGAGTAAAATAAAAGCGGGAACCATTGTGAGGAGGGAAGGGGATGGCGCCGAAGGCGCGGTCTCTTCCACCCGGTTGAATCGACTGACCAGCTCGCAGCATCCTGGAGTGGATAAAGACGGACCGCTGGAATTCGGATTATCCGGTGTCCCATGGAAAATGGGTAGACCACAGGAAGCATGTTCTCCCGCAGGTTCTGTTGCGCAGCAACATCGCTCCGCAACAGGCTGCGCTTGGGGATGCTTCCGGCAGTGGTGTTCGATTCCGGCAAAGCCAATGGAGGCCAAGAAATGGATCAGGGCGATTATCGCCGGCAGTGCTTTTTTACTGATTTGTCTGATAAACAGAGACATCTTTGACCAACGCCGATTAGTGTCAATCACTTTTCAATCAAAAATAGTAATTTCGGCCTTAAAGGTAAACAGTATTTTTTCACTTACAGGGTAGCTGTCGAAAATTGTAGCAGGAACTTGGCCGGTTAGGCCTTACTGGCTTTTTTGAACCAGAACAGCAGATCCGAGTCCTCGACGATACAAGTGGGCGAAATAGGTTAAAACCATTTACTTGATTTCAAAGTCCGTCGACGCCTCATATTTTTCAGTCGTTTTAGCCATCTCCAGCGATGTCCTGTGGCCGCTCTTTTTTAACGAAGGAGAGTGCAGAGATGTTCGGTCGATTCTGGCAATGGCCCGGTATTTTCCTTTCGCTAGCCCCTGTGGAGGCCCAAAGGGGCCGACCACGAATGTCCCATTTCGAACAAGGGTCTCTTCTCGTCCGATTGTAGTATCGTCAGCCTGCTTGACTTCCACAGTGATCTCGGCGCCATCGGGAAGGTTGGTGGATCCTTGAATAAGCGGAGTCGTCTGATCGATATATTCGACGTTCAACCGGATCTTGGTTGTGTGGAATTGCGCATGAGAAACGCGGCCGTCTTGCGGTTCATCGTTGTCTTTTACAGTGCACCCGGTGAGTGAAAAAACCATGAAGAGGAGTGCCCATGCAGGCCAAAGAGCGGATGTTTTTTTTCTTTCAAGCCATTGCATCTTTCCCCCTTTATCTTTAAGGCATGATTGGTGGACTGCCTTTGACTGGTATAGCAGCGATTGGGATGGCTGAGGCGCCCAGGAAGCCCTGATTGAAAGCCGGTCTTTTCCGATAGAGGCCGGCCGGTTCAGGGCCATGTGATCCGCTCAGGATCGCCGCAATCTGAAAAAGACATAGGGGCCGATAAATGTCCAGATCAACACCAACAGCCATAATCGGCCCTTGAGCAGGTTATAGTCGGCGAACAATTTTGACCACGGGTGTTCCATAACGAAATGACCGAAGAGAAATTCAAAGGCGATGGCCAGGATCGTCCAGATGCCGCCGATCAGCAGGGCCTGCCGGGCCGAAGAGATGGGGAAAAGGAGCGATAGAATCCAGAAATAAAGGCCAAAGAGACAGATGCCGATCAAGGTGGACAGCTGGTGGGCGGACAGATCGCTCATGAAGCGGGCGTATCCGGCTGTTCTCAGGCCGCCGTTCAGAATGGCCAAAAAGACCAGGCCGATCCAGGCGAGCAAATAGATGGCGGTGATTTTCACGGCTTTTCTCCTTCGTGTGATGGACCGCTGCAGGGCCGGACGGATTGCTTTATTCACCCTGCGAACACGCATTGCATGGAAAAATGACGAGTTGCTTCTAAACTCGTTGCGCCGCGCTTTTTTTCTGCGCCAGAAGGCGAATGGGCATGAACCTGGCGGGAATCATGCCATGCAAAGAGGAGATGCCCCCAGCAGAAAATCCACCGGCGCCGCCGGGTCACTGTTCATTCCTGTGGCAGTAATGTACTAAACAGGGAAACGGAAATCAAGCCCAGATGCAATTGCTACTCTCCGCTTCTTTTCCGGCTATCGAGGTGGCTGCTTGCTTCCTGGATCGTG
>JAKJDB010000624.1 GCA_022706175.1 Candidatus Zhuqueibacterota bacterium
GCATGAACACCATCCGCGCCCACCTGAACCATCTGAAGGAACACGGCGAAATCGGCTATTACCGGCAAGCCCTGCAGATTTTGCAGGAGCATCACATCGTTATCGAAGGCGAGCCTGTGCCCGCCGCCGGCAGCGGCTGTCCGGGATCGCGCAGTCAATCCTTGGAAGTGCGTACACCGAGTCCTGAGCCGGCCGGCCGGCAGCCATCGCAGTTGAGCCACTGGCCGATTCAGTTGCATCTCATCTCGCCCTCAGCCGGCCACTTTAAAAATTCGGATCTTCTCGTGGCGGCGGATTGCACCGCTTTTACGCTGGGACATTTTCACCAAACCTATCTGGCGGGCAAGACGCTGATCATCGCCTGTCCCAAGCTGGACACGCAGCAGGAGGTTTATCTCGAAAAGATCAAAGTGCTGATCGATGTTGCGGCCGTGAACACCATCACCCTGCTGATCATGCAGGTGCCCTGTTGCGGCGGCCTGGTGCGGCTGGTGCAGACCGCCGCCGGTCAATGTCAACGCAAGGCGCCGATTAAAGTCATTGTGATCGACATCAAAGGGGAAGAGCTGAGAAACGAATGGCTGTAGTTCAAATCCTTTGTGACGCTTCAAAGAAAATAATTTAATCGAGTGAAAAAAATATCTGTCCTGTTAGTTGGAAACAACATTCATCAATTCTATCATTATAATCGGAGTGCACGGATATGGCAAACACCAACAGTGTAAAGGTGACCATGCCGGTGAAGCGGTTGCACGGCAACCTGCCGAAAATCGGCATCCGCCCCATCATCGATGGCCGGCGCATGGGGGTTCGGGAATCCCTGGAAAACCAGACCATGAATATGGCCAAATCGGCCGCCAGGCTGATCTCGGAAAACCTGCGTCATCCCAACGGGTTGCCGGTGGAATGTGTGATTGCGGACACCTGCATCGGCGGCGCGGCAGAGGCCGCACAGTGTGCGGAAAAATTTCAGCGCGAATGCGTCGGCGTTTCGCTATCGGTCACCCCGTGCTGGTGCTACGGCATGGAGACCATCGATCTAGACCCGCACATGCCCAAGGCGATCTGGGGCTTTAACGGCACGGAGCGGCCCGGCGCCGTCTATCTCGCCGCCGCACTGGCGGCGCATAACCAGCTGGGCCTGCCGGCCTTCGGAATTTACGGACACGACGTTCAGGACGCCACGGACACCACAATCCCTCAGGACGTGAGAGAAAAAATTCTGACCTTTGCCAAAGCCGGTCTGGCGGTGGCGGAGATGCGCGGAAAATCCTATCTCTCCCTCGGCTATGTGTCCATGGGCATCGCCGGCTCCATGGTCGACGCCCATTTTCTGCGCGATTACCTCGGCCTGCGCAGCGAGTTCGTGGACTCGGCCGAGTTCACCCGACGACTGGAACATTCCATTTTCGATCAGGACGAGTTCGAGCTGGCGATGAAATGGGTGAAGGCGAACTGCAAGGAAGGACCGGATCTGAATAAACCGCAAAACCGGCTGTCCGCGGAACGCCGCGCAAAAGATTGGCAGACCGTGGTAAAGATGATGCTGATCACCCGCGACCTCATGGTGGGCAATGAAAAGCTGGCGGCTATGGGTTACGGCGAAGAGGCCCTGGGCCATAACGCCATCCTGGCCGGCTTTCAAGGGCAGAGGCAATGGACCGATCATATGCCCAACGGCGATTTCCTCGAAGCCCTGTTGAACTCTAGTTTCGACTGGAACGGCATTCGCGAACCCTATCTTGTGGCCACTGAGAACGACAGCCTGAACGGAGCGGCCATGCTGTTCGGCCATCTGTTGACCGACACGGCGCAGATCTTTGCCGACGTGCGCACCTACTGGAGCCCGGCTGCGGTGAAGCGGGTGACGGGAAAAGCCCTCACCGGCAAAGCGGCCAACGGCATCATCCACCTGATCAACTCAGGCGCCGCCACTCTGGACGGCAGCGGCCGTCAGTCGGAAAAAGGCAAACCGGTGATGAAGCCGTGGTGGAAGATCACGCCCGCAGAGGTGGACAAATGCCTGCAGGCCACAGAGTGGTGCCCGGCTAATGTGGAGTATTTCCGCGGCGGCGGCTATTCATCCAGATTTGTCACCCTGGGCGAGATGCCGGTGACCATGGTGCGCCTGAATCTGGTCAAAGGGCTCGGACCCGTGCTGCAATTGGCCGAAGGATATACCGTGGAACTGCCGGCCAAGTCCCACCAAGTGCTCTATCAGCGCACGGATCCCACCTGGCCCACCACCTGGTTTGCGCCTACATTGACGGGCAAGGGCGCGTTTCGCGATGTCTACTCGGTCATGGCAAACTGGGGCGCCAACCACGGCTCCCTCAGCTACGGCCATGTCGGCCATCTGCTGATCACGCTGGCCAGTCTGCTGCGCATTCCGGTGTGCATGCATAACGTAGCCGAAGAACGGATTTTCCGTCCCAGCGTCTGGGCCGGCTTCGGCACCTCTGACCTGGAGAGCGCAGATTACCGCGCCTGCGCCAACCTGGGCCCACTCTACGGTCGATGAGATGAAAAAAACAAAAAAGAAAATTCGCGTGGCAGTCATTTTCGGCGGACGGTCCGGCGAACATGAGGTCTCCCTGGTCTCCGCCGGATCGATCCTCTCCGCACTGGATCGATCCAAATACGACATCACTCCCATCGGCATCAGCAAAACCGGGCGCTGGCTGGTGGGC
>JAKJDB010000625.1 GCA_022706175.1 Candidatus Zhuqueibacterota bacterium
CGCCTTGCCGTTGGGCTGGAGGGCGATATGGCGCAAGTTCCGGCTTTGGTGGAATTGCTGCAGACCGTGGAAAAATTCAACCTGGCGCCGGGACGGCTCACCGTCCTGCATCCGTTCAAGCGGTTTTCTTATCTGGCCGCTGCCTGCCGGATGCGCGTTCCGGTTACGGTGCATCCGGGCATCGGCTATGACATTATCTACAATAACCCGTTTGCCAACGGCGCGGCCATCGGCCGCGGTGCGCATACGGATTTTAAAATTTTTGTTGATTCGGTCCGTCGACTCTCCGAAGGTGTTTTCCTCTCCGTCGGCTCGGCCATCATGGCGCCGCAGGTGTTTGAGAAAGCGCTCAGCCAGGCCAACAACCTGGCCTTGCAGCAGGGAGGCAAAATTCACGACCATTATATCCACGTCGTGGACCTGCAGGATTCCGTGTGGGACTGGTCGCAGGGCGAACCGCCCAAATCCTCGCCGGATTACTATCTTCGTTTTTTAAAATCTTTTTATCGCATGGGTGGAACCATCCGCTACACCGCAGCGGACAACCGGGTCCTTCTGCACAATCTTTACGCCGCCTTGAAATAATCGAATCCCTGACCTTGAACTGAACCGTAGGAGTGCCATCAGTTATGCCGCAGGATGAAACGAAAAAACAGTATAAATTACATGTCATCTCGAACACCCATTGGGATCGAGAATGGGTCTATCCCTTTCAGGAGACCAGGCTGCTGCTGTTGGATTTTATGGATGATCTACTGGATCTGTTGGATCGGGATCCCAAGTTTCACTCTTTTCTATTGGATTCGCAGACCCTGGCGGTGGAGGATTATCTGGATCTGCGGCCCGAGCGTTTAGAGCAGGTCAAACGGCATGTACAGTCCGGCCGCTTGATCGTCGGTCCGTGGTATTCACTTCCCGAAGAGTATATCGTCAACGGTGAATCGCTGGTGCGCAATCTGGTGGTCGGCCACCGGCTGGCGTCGGAATGGGGCAAGGTCAGCAAAATCGGCTACACGCCGTTTTCGTACGGACAGACCTCGCAGATGCCGCAGATCTACCGCGGTTTTGACATCGACACCATTATTTTCTACCGCGGCATCAACACGCCGCAATCCGAATTCGTCATGGAAGGTCCGGACGGATCGCGCGTCACCGGCTGCCGGTTCGGCGCCCTGTCCCGCTTCAGCTATTATTTTTACGTCTATCGCATGGTGCGCTACGGCATGAGCCGTGACGAATGGTGGTATGATTGGGACCGCGGCGCTCTGCCCTTCCGCTTGTGCAATGAACATCATCCGGACGCGCATTACTATATACTCGATCCGCGCGACAAGCAGTGGAATGAATCGGTACTGCCCAAACAGCTGGAAAAGCTGGTGACGGATGAGAGCCGGCATTTCTCCACCAGCCATATCGCCTGTATGCAGGGGTTCGATTCCTCTTCGCCGGATCCGGAGGAGCGCCATCTGATCGAATCGAGCAAACCCATTCTTGAGCAAATGGGCCACGAGATCTTTCAGGATTCGCTGGAAAACTTTATGCGGGAGATGATGAAAGAGGTGCAAGATCCTTATCTCATCAAAGGCGAAAGCCGCAATCCCGGCGCCACGGGCAAGTGGACGCATCTGTTCGGCGACGTCATCTCCAGCCGCACCCGCCTTAAACGGCGCAACGCGCAGACCGAAACCGCGATCCAGCGCTGGGCGGAGCCGTTCTCAGCCCTGGGCTGGCTGGCCGGCGGCCAGTACATGCGCTCCGCCATCGACCGCGCCTGGCGCTACCTGCTGCAGAATCATCCTCACGACACCATCTGCGGCGCCGGCATCGATCAGATGGAAAAGGATATGTACTACCGTTTTGACCAGGCGACCATCATCTCCCAGGGCGTCATGCGGCGCGGCATGTCCGCGATTCAGAAGAACATCGACAACCGCCATCTCGATGTGCACGAGTCGGTGATCACCGTCTTTAATCCCTCGCCGTTTCCACGCAGCGAGGTGATGACCCTGCTCGTCGATCTGCCGGACAAGTGCGGCTATGAAGGTTTTTCTTTACGCACGGCCCAGGGCGAGATCATCCCGTTCGTCGAAGTGAAACGGGAACCGTTCGGCACTCTGGTGCGCAACCTGCAGGATATCTCCCTGCAGCAGCGCTCGCAGCGCATCACGCTGCACGCGTATATCGAGGAGGTGCCGGCTTTCGGCTATACCAGCCTGCAGGTCAAGCGGGAGAAAAAAGATCAGGGCAGCCTGCCCGCGTTGCAGGGGAAAAAACCGGCGCCGCACATGGAAAACGAATTTCTCTCGGTTCAGATCCACAACGACGGCAGCCTGGACCTGGTGGACAAGACCACGGGTCAAACCTTCAGCGGCCAGCACTATTTTGAGGACAGCGGCGAGAGCGGCCATCCCTGGACCCATATCGCGCCGGCGCAGGACACGGTCATCACCACGCTGGGAAGTAAAGCGGAGATCATTCATCTTGAGAGCAACGCGTTCCTTGACCGATACCTGGTCAAACATCAAATGACCATTCCGGACGGCCTGGAGGGAGAACCGGGCGACCAGCGCCGCGCCGATGTGACCAAGCAAATGCCGGTCGAATCGACCTTTACTTTGCGCAAAGGCATGCGGCGGTTGGATGTGACCACGCGCGTGTTCAATCCGGCCAAGCACCATCGTCTG
>JAKJDB010000626.1 GCA_022706175.1 Candidatus Zhuqueibacterota bacterium
GAAAAAGCCGAGGGAAACAGTATTTCATCATTTCAAGCTCTAATGATCGCCACGGCGTCAAGAGTCGGCACCGGGAACATCGCGGGAGTCGCGACTGCCATCGTCGCGGGCGGTCCCGGCGCGGTGTTCTGGATGTGGGCCATCGCGTTTCTCGGCGCCGGTTCTGCGTACATTGAATCCGCACTGGCGCAGGTCTGGAAAGAGGAGATCCATGGCGAATATCGCGGCGGCCCGGCTTATTATATGGAAAAAGGACTGCGCAGCAAAAAGCTGGGTTTTGCCTTTGCCATTCTGACCATCCTGTCCTGCGGCGCGTTGCTTCCCGGCATTCAGTCCAACGCATTCGCCACTGCTGCTACCTCCTCGTTCGGCATCGATCCGTTATACATTGCGTTTCTATACAGCGGGCTGCTCGGCTGGGTGATATTCGGCGGCGGCCGGCGCATTGCCAAAACTGCCGAGTTGATCGTGCCGTTCATGGCCGTGGGCTACATCCTGCTGGCCCTGGTTATTTTGCTTATTCATTTCGAAAGAATCCCCTATGTGTTTCATCTGATTTTCAGCAGTGCGTTCAATCGTCATGCGGTCTATGGCGCTATTTTCGGTTCAGCGATCAGCTGGGGCGTCAAGCGGGGCATTTTTTCCAACGAAGCGGGACAGGGCACCGGCGCCCAGGCGGCCGGCGCAGCGGAGGTGTCGCATCCGGCCAAGCAGGGGCTGGTGCAGACCTTTTCGGTGTATGTCGACACTCTGTTCATCTGCACCGCCACGGCCATCATGATCATTTCCACCAATGCATTCAATGTGGCCAATCCGGCGGGTGGATTTCTCGCCGAAAACATTCCGGGAATCGTCTACGGCAATTTCACCCAGACCGCGGTCAACAGCGAGGTGCCCGGATTCGGCGGCGGCTTTGTGGCCGTTGCATTGTTTTTCTTTACCTACACCACGGTGCTGGCCTATGCGTTTTATGTCGATTCGAATGTCGGCTACATCTATAGGGAAAACAGCAGCGGCTGGGGGTACCGCATCACTCTTACGCTTTCGCGTATTGTCATCTGTATCATGACGTTCATCGGCACCATCATGTCCGCCAATATGGTATGGAATTTCGGTTCCGCCGGCGTGGGCGCCATGGCCTGGTTCAATGTAATCGTGATTCTGCTTTTGACCAAACCCGGGATTCGAACGTTGAAGGATTATGAGCAGCAGAAGAAAATGGGGCTGGACCCGGTTTTTGTCCCAGAGCGCTGCGGCATTCAAGGGGCGGAACTGTGGACGGAGATTACGGCAAAGAACTATCCGCAACAACTGGCTGCGCTGAAAGAAAAGGAGACGCAGAAAGCATCCATACCTATCTGAGCAGTTCCGCCTTGCTCGCGGGTCAAAGACAGGCTGATTAGGAATTGATGCACAAGGAGCCGAGTTCGTGACTCTTTCAAGAACCTTTTTTTACAGGTGGATGATCGAGAATATAGCCGATATCCACAATATACAGCTGCCTGCCGAAACCTTCATGAGTGGCGTCGATGGACACCATCCGGCCGTTACGACTGCAACGCGCATGCAGATCGACGCGGAAAATGCCCCGTTTCGCCGCCATCGCTTTCAATTTCGCCAATGGAACGAAGAGGCCGCTGGGCCGGTGAAACAACAGCAGATGCTGCACGCCTTCTATCTCATAGCTGTCCCCCAGAATCCAATCGTCATACGGCTTGGGCAGAACCGTCGGCGTGATGTTATTGCCGCCGGTGTCTGCCAGTTTTTCCGCAATCTTGGCGGAACCATCATCGTTATATAGAGAAAAGAACCGGCCTTCGAGCACCGTGTCGTCGTCCACCCAGGTGGTATGGCTGGGATCGTTGTAAAAATAGCGCATGTCGCGGCCGTCGCGTGAAAGCGACCAGCCGGAGATATGGATAGGGTTGTCCAGATTGCGCAGATAGATCATGAACCGGGTGGCGGAGGGATTCCACTCTTCGCGGAACACATAGAGGTCGCTTTTGCCCTGATAGCCCTGGGGAAAGGCGAATTGGGCCAGCTTTTCCAGGCTGATGAGAAATTTCACTTTGCCGGTTTTCATATCCATTCTTTCAATGCCTGATTTTTTCGGCGTTTTAACGCCGGCATAGGGATCCCCAATGCCGTTATAGGCGGTGCCGGGATGCTTCATGCGGCCGAAATCATGGGTCAGGGCGAATCGACCGTCGTCCGAGATATCGTAAACCGGCCGCGGCAGAGTCCTTCGCCGGCCGGTGTTGAAATCGTACAGTCTTGAGATGTAGCGGGAGCCATCGTCGCTGCGATCGTTCCACAGGATCTCGCTGGAGCCGGGAACCCACTGCAATCGGCAGCCCTGCTGCCAGTTCCACGCTGTAGTCTCGCCGATTTTCCTCCAAGTAAAGCCGTTCTGCAGATCATAATAACCGATTTCGCCCTTATCCGTGGGCTGTACCTCGCGATTCTGAAAGCCCACCTTCATGGCCAGGGAGTAGCGGCCGCTGCTGTCGAACTGCTGAACGTCAAAGTACCAAAATCCGGTGTAGCATGGATTCTCCGGCATGCCGGGATCAGAGACGCGGATCAGGGTCGCGTATTTGTGATCAGTTCCATGCACCAGTTCCTCCCACGTTGCACAGGTGGTATAGTCCTGAGCCCCGGCGGAGAGCGCCAAAACCA
>JAKJDB010000627.1 GCA_022706175.1 Candidatus Zhuqueibacterota bacterium
CCGCCGGCAGGTGCAGAGAACTTTTAAATAGCGCCGCTTGAGCACCCTGATGGAAGGTGCACATTCGAATGGTCTTGGGCTATTCGATGGCGGCTACTTTTTTGGCAGAGGCATTTATAAGGAGAGGCACTATGCGACGCCTGCTTGCTCTCATGCTTTTCTCAGCCGCTTTGGCCTTCAGCGGTCCCGGCGATGATTCGATTTTGCGCAATTGGCTGGCCTATACGGACGCAAAGGACGCCCTTTATCATGAGCTGTGCCGCGAGGCCTTCCATGATCTGGACCTTCGCCAGGAGCGGGTCCGCACCATCCAGAGTGCAGCGGCCTGGCAAGCCTACCGCGAGGAGATTCGCGCTGCATTGAATCGCGCCGTTGGACCGTTGCCGGACAAAACCCCATTGAAAGCAAAGGTCACCGGCCGGGTGAAACAGGATGGCTGTACCATCGAGAAAATCCTCTTTCAATCGCAGCCTGATTTTTACGTGACCGCCTGTCTTTTTCTTCCGGAAAAGCAGGGCAAGCATCCGGCTGTGATCTATTGCAGCGGTCATTCCAATGAGGGCTTTCGGTTGACCGTCTATCTGCGGCCTATTCTCAATCTGGTGAAAAAAGGCTTTGTCGTGCTGGCGTTCGATCCCGCCGGGCAGGGTGAGCGGTTGCAGTATTACGATCCGCAGACGGGCAAATCCGTGGTAGGCGGGCCCACGCGGGAGCATTCTTATGCCGGCGCACAATGTTTTCTCGCCGGGTATTCGCCGGCCGTTTATTGGATCTGGGATGGCATTCGCGCCGTCGACTATCTGGTCGGCCGACCAGAGGTGGATGCGAACCGCATCGGCATCACCGGCCGGTCCGGGGGCGGCACCCAGTCCGCCTATATCGCGGCCTTTGACGAGCGCATTCGCGCCGCGGCGCCGGAGTGTTATATCACCAGCTTTCGCCGCTTGCTGCAGAGCGTCGGACCGCAGGATGCAGAGCAAAATTTTTATCACGGCATCAGCCGGGGCATCGACATGGCGGACTTGCTGCTGGTGCGGGCGCCGAGCCCGGCGCTGGTGATCGCCACCACACGGGATTATTTCAGTGTGCAGGGAGCGCGTGAGACCTTTGCAGAGGTTTCTCGGATCTATCGAATGTTGAATACCGGCGCTTTGCTGCAGATGACCGAGGACGACAGCGTTCATGCTTCGACGAAGAAAAATCGGGAGGCCATGTACGCATTTTTTCAGAAACATCTGGATCAACCGGGTTCAGCCGCTGAACTGGAGGTCACAATCCCAGAGCTGAGCGCGCTCCAGGTGACCCCGACCGGTCAGGTGGCGGGCCTGGCACAAGCGCAAACCCATCACTCTTTGAACGGGCGCCGGGTGCAGCTTAAAACTGAACAGCTGGTCAAATCCCGCGCCGGGGGCGACCATCTGAGCCGTGTGCTGGAAAGAGCGCAGACACTCTCCGGCTATCGATCGGCCGCTGACAGCGGAACCCTTTTATTTGCCGGCCGGCAGAAAAAAGAGGGATGGGTGTGGGAGAACTATTTGCTGCAGCTCGACCACACGGCGCTGCCGTTCATCATAGTTCATGCCGAGGGCTTGCCGGTCCCTGACCGAAGCGTCGTGTTTTTGCATCCCCAGGGAAAGGCCGCTCTCTGGTCAGAGGAAAAAAACTGGCAGCCGTTCGTGCGCAACGGGTATGCGGTGATCTGGCCGGACCTGTCGGATGTCGGTGAACTGGGCGGCGGCGCACTCAAGGGCGATTCCTATGATTTCCTCCAGGGTAAGGGCGCTTATAACATGTGGTTCCTGGGCATTCAGGTGGATCACAGCGTGGTTGCCATACGCGCCCAGGAGCTGAACGCGCTCATTCGGCAGCTGAAAAAGCCTCTGGATCCGCAGGGCCGCAGCGTTTCTGTCATCGCTTTTGCGGAACTGGCGCCGGTGTTGCTCCACGCCGCAGCCTTTGATTCGGTCATTGACCGGTCGGCGCTGATCGGATCGTTTGTCAGCTATGCCGACCTGGCGGGCCGCCTCTATTATAAGCCAGAGTATATCAGCAGCTCGGTGGCCGGATGTCTGGGCGAATACGATCTGCAGGACCTGGCCGCCCTGATGGCGCCGCGCCCGCTTGCCTGGTTCAACGGCTGTGACGCCAACGGTCAGGCGCTGACGCATGAGCAATGTGAACAAGGATGGAGCTATGCCAGACAAGCCTATGAAGCCAGAGGCGCGGGCGACCGGCTGCTGATTCGAATCAGCGCCGAGTCGACGCCGGGCGAAATTCTGGCCGGTTTGTGGTAAGAATCCCGGGCGGACGACTAAACGGCTGGAGAAAGCAATTGAGGGTTGAGCCATGGTAAAAAAGATCGTGCGGCCTCTGCCGCTTTTGGCGCTGTTGCTTTTGTTGCAGTGCAGCGAAAAAGTGGGGAAGAAGGAAGCGCCCTGCCGTTTGTGGTATGAGCAGCCGGCAAGAGAATGGATCGAGGCGTTGCCCCTGGGCAACGGCCGTCTGGCAGCCATGGTCTTCGGTCGTGTGGGAACAGAGCGCATTCAGTTGAACGAAGAGAGCCTGTGGTCCGGTAAGCCGATCAACACCATCAATCCGCACGCGCAGGTGTATCTGTCACAGGTGAGGCGGCTGCTGTTCGCCGGTCGTTTTTTACAGGCCACGGATCTGGCGG
>JAKJDB010000628.1 GCA_022706175.1 Candidatus Zhuqueibacterota bacterium
CCACGGTCTAAAAACGTGGCTTTTTTTATCCCCGGCAACAGGAGATCTATGTCAACCGTGCAGGTGATTTTTCATGACGTGACTTTTACCTATGCCGCCTCCCCTGAGGAGCTGTTCACAGCGGTCTCCTTTCACGCCGGCGCCGGCTGGACCGGCGTGATCGGCGCCAACGGGTCCGGGAAATCGACGTTGCTGAAACTCGCGACCGGCCTGCTGCAGCCGGACTCGGGCAGCATTACACGGCCTGTTCTGTGCTTGTACTGTCCGCAGCGAACCGATGAACCGCCGCAACGGGCTGCGGAATTCATTGAGGATGAGAACCGAGAGAGCCGGCTGTTGAAAGAAAAACTTGCCATCAGCGATGATTTTCTCATGCGCTGGCAAACCCTTTCCCATGGCGAGCGCAAGCGGCTGCAGCTGGCCGTGGCTTTGTGGTTTCAGCCGGATCTGCTGGCGGTCGATGAACCGACCAATCATCTGGATGCTCTTGCGCGCGATCTGATCGTTGCCGGGCTGCAGACCTTTCGCGGGATCGGCCTTTTGGTCAGCCATGACCGCGAACTGCTCGACCGGCTGTGTCAAACCTGTCTGCTCACCTCTCCGCCTGCTGTTCTGGCGCGACCGGGCGGGGCGACTCGGGCTTTGGCCACCGTCGAACAGGAACAGCAGGCGGTGCAGCGGCAGTACGATCTTAACAAACAGTCGTTGCTAAAAGTACGTCAGGAGGCCGATCGACGCCGGCGCGAGGCCGAATCCGCGGATCGCAAACTGTCCAAACGTCATCTGGACCGCAAGGATCGCGACGGCCGCGCCAAAATCGACGGAGCGCGCCTGTCCGGAAAAGACGGCCAGGCCGGCCGGCTGTATCGGCAATTGCAGTCCCGGCTGGAAAAGATGGAAGCCGGACTGGCGGAGATCAAGCCGCAGAAATCCTTTGAGCTGGGCATCTGGTTGCCCAGCTCCAGATCGCAGAGGGATTTTCTTCTCTCATTGCCCGCGATGGTCCTCGAACTTGGTGGGAATAAAAAACTCGACTGTCCCGATCTGCTGGTCAGACCAACGGACCGCATCGCGATCATGGGGCCCAATGGTTCTGGAAAAAGCACATTGGTCCGCCACCTGCTGGGCCGCCTTCATGCCGACGAAGCCCGGATCACCTACCTGGCGCAGGAGATCGACGGGCGGACCAGCCGATCCATTCTGCAGGAGGCGCGTTCACTGTCCGGTCAGCACCTCGGTCGAGTGATGAACATCGTCAGCCGGCTGGGCTCCAGACCGGAACGGCTGTTGGCGTCCGCAGAGCCCAGCCCGGGTGAAATCCGCAAGCTGATCCTGGCCCTGGGCATGGCTCGAGAGCCGCACATCATCGTGATGGATGAGCCCACCAATCATCTCGACTTGCCTTCCATCCAGTGCCTGGAGCAGGCTCTTGCCGATTGTCCCTGCGCGTTGATACTGGTGAGCCATGATTTAATTTTTTTACGGCGGTTGACTCAAAGTGCCTGGCAGTTGACGCCGGAGCGGGCAGAGAGATCGTTTGTCCTCAAGACGAGACAATAATTATAATTGTAATTGTAATAAAAATATACAACTATGGCCTTGTGTGCCGGGGTGAATAAATAGCAGCGCGATCAAGCCGGCACGAACGGGACGGCGTTCGATGATAATTGCTGTTGAAAATAAATATATTTATCTATATCATTAGATACAGGGCGCAGCTGCGCAGCCGGAAGGGTATACTTGAAAGAGATGCTTTCGTCATGTCCTTATTAAAGAGAACGACCAGTCAGGCATTTCAGTACGCCGGTTTTATCGCGATGAACTTGGTCGTCTCTTTTATAGCCTTTCCGATCATGACAAGAATATTCACTGTGGAGGAATATGGCCAGCTGGCCCTGTTCAATGCCGTACTGGCTCTTTTGATCCCATTTGCCAAGTGTGGAATGACGACCGCGGTCATCAAAGATTATGCGCAAGTCGGCAATGCGGAAGAAAAGTCTGTTCTCTATACCAGTTCCCTGGCTGGAGTGGTCATCTGTTCCGTCTGCACTTTTGTCGCCTACTATTTGATCGCTTTATTTGCAAAAGAGTATGTTGCCCTCAGCGTTGATTATTTTCTGCTGATCGTCGCGGTCCTTCTTCTTTCGCGCACGCTGCTGAACCTTTTCGCCTCTTTTTTCAGGGCGGAAGAAAAGGTGTTTTTGTTAGGGGTGATCAGTTTAGTTTCTCGATCCGGCGCCATGGTCGTCAGTATGGCGGCCTGTGTGTTGCTGAAAAAGGGATTGTACGGCTATCTGCTGGGTCTCTTTGTATTTGAAGCGATCATAGCCCTTGCGCTTACTCTGTATTTCCAGCGTAGAGGCGAGTTGAAGGTTAAAAAGATCTCTCTGGAGAAACTGGAGAAACTTTTCATTTATGGGTTTCCGCTGATCTTTTTCGAAGTATCCTCATTGTTGAATGACTATGCCGACCGGTTCTTTATTCAATATTTTCTCGATTCCACCCGGCTGGGCATCTATTCGGTCGGCTATAATATCTCTACCTACATTCAGGGCTTTATCACCGGTCCGCTGTGGATGACCATTTTCCCCATCTATACCAAGTTGTGGGAGTCGGAAGGGCGGGAGAAAACGGCAGAGTATCTGCAGGTGCTGCTAAAGTATTATCTGTGTC
>JAKJDB010000629.1 GCA_022706175.1 Candidatus Zhuqueibacterota bacterium
CTTTGAAAGCGTCGTCAAGCAAACGCCCCGGCCTGATTTCACCTGGCGAGTGGACAGAGGCGCTCTGGTGATCGATACCAGTCCGAATCAACCGCCGCAGAGCATTAAACTCTGGCAGGCCACCAACGATAAAGCTCGTGATTTTCGCCTTCCGGTTCTGGGCAAAGCCTATATTTCCACCGATGTCCCGCTGAGCAGCGATGGAAAATACCGGATTGCGGTCACTCCTCCGGAAAAAGGCTGGACAGCTTTTTTCGTCGAACTCACCTATCCCGGACCAGGCCGCACGCCGTTCAAATTCACCACCGGCGTGACCGTGACGCCGGATCAGCTGCCGTACCCGGCTTTTAAACCGGCGACGCCGAAAGGGACGCCTATGACGACTCAGAAAGCAGGCGGCTTTTAAATCAAGCGCAGAGTGAGGCTACTGGATGAACCATTTTTACCCTCGTTCCACAAGGGATTGGATCCTGACTTTTTTCCTGGCCGCGTGGTTTGCCGGATTCAGCGCCTTTGCCCAGGATCCGAAGCAGCAGGATCTCCGCCAAACCGGTAACATGGAGCTGCTCAATCTCTGGGGGGAACAGCCGGCTGCCATACAGTCGCTCTACAAAGCCGCTTATGACGTACTTGCAGCCCATCCCTTCGCCGGCTATGCAGCCCTTTTCCAGGATTCAACGGTGCGCAGGCTGAGCAAAGCCTGCGACCTTACCCATCTCGGCGGTCCCATGCTGGGCGACGTCACTTCGCAGGGAGCCAAAGTGTGGGTGCGCACGCTGTATCCCGCCAGGGTTGAGGTTCACGTCGTTACGGAGCGTGGTGAGAAAAAATTCGGCCCGGTCAAGAGCACGGTCGAGAACGATCTGTGTGCCGTTGTAACGGTGACCGGCTTAAAGCCGGGCACGAGTTATGTCTACCGGGTTTTGATCGACGGAACGCCCATCCTCCTTCCACAGCCCGCCTCTCTCACTACTCTTCCAGTCAGCAGTTATTCGGGTCCCTGGCGGATCATTTTCGGCAGCTGTTACCATCGCTGGGGGCTGGGCAATCAACTTCAGGCGCAGTGCATAACGGAGCGCAAACCGCATGCGCTCCTGCTTTGCGGCGACAGTGCGGCACAGGATCGCAACGATCATTTGGGATTGCATCGCGCCGACTATCTGTTGCGCGATTTTTTTCCGGCATGGAAAAATCTTGTTGCTTCATTGCCGGTCTATGCCGTCTGGGATGATCACGATTATTTTGACAACGACCAGGCAGGCATCCCTGAAGGGTATTCCCACATAGACCGGGTGAATGTCTGGCGCGTGTTCAAGCAGGCCTGGAATAACCCATCCTATGGATTCGGTTCAAAGGGAGAGGGCGTTTTCTTTCGAACGCGGATCGGTCCGTGCGATGTCATCATGACCGATACCCGGTATTTCCGCAAGAATGAACCAGGATCCTTTCTGGGCGACGAGCAGATGAAATGGCTGCTGAAACAACTGCAAGAGTGCCAGGGCCCGTTCATCATCCTGTCCAGCGGCACCATGTGGAGCGATTATGTTTCAAACGGCAAGGATTCCTGGGGCCGATGGGATCCTGCCGGAAGGGAGCGGATATTTCGTTTCATCGAATCCAAGCGAATCGGCGGAGTGCTGCTGATCTCCGGGGATCGCCATGGCGCGCGCGGCTTTCGTATTCCGCGTCCATCCGGATACGAGTTTTATGAATTTGAAGCGGCCAGCCTTGGCGGCCGCACAGGACCGCCGGTGACCGATCCGGAGTGGAGGACCCAGCTGTACGGTGTGGCCGGTGTTTATGCTTTTGGCGAGTTTACTTTTGTTGCCTCCAAGCCGGATCCCATCGTCACCTTTAGATTGATTCATCAGGACGGGACGATCCTCTACGAGGTGACGCTGCGCCGCAGCCAGTTGACGCCGCCGCCGTCCGGCCAGGCGCGTTGAACGTACCTGTTATAAAGAAAAGACCCATTTTTTTACCTGCCTTGCGGCTGCAAATCGATTGGAATAGCATCCAAGTCTGTGCACAGCCGTTTAACTATCAGGAATACCAGCATGTCCTTTATGAGTCGCAGAGCATTTTTTGCCCGTACCGCGGCTGGCTTGGGCGCTGCCGGGCTGGCCGTATGCTCCACGGGTGGAGGAGCAAACAGCTGCGCAGTGAAACGGAAAAGACCGAACATTCTGCTGGCGATCAGCGACGATCAGTCTTGGCTGCACACCGGCGCCACGGGCTGCCGCGCGGTTCACACTCCGGCCTTCGATCGCATTGCCGCAGAGGGGGTGCTCTGCAGCCAGGCCTTTTGCGCAGCGCCCCAATGCAGCCCCAATCGGGCGTCTCTGCTCACCGGCCGTCACTTGTGGCAAAACGCTGAAGCGGGAACTCACGCCAGTAGTTTTCCCCGTCACCTATTGGTTTATCCTGATGTGCTGGAAAAGGCCGGCTATGCGGTCGGATTTACCGGAAAGCCATGGGGACCCGGCGATTGGCAGGTCAGCGGATGGCCGCGCAATCCGGCAGGAGATGAATTCAATCAGGCGAAAACAGCTGCGACTTCGTCCTTGGCAATCGCCCGCGATGATTATGCCGCCAATTTCAAACTGTTTCTGGCGCAGAAAGAACAGAACCGGCCGTTCTGTTTCTGGTACGGGTGCAAAGAGCCGCATCGTG
>JAKJDB010000630.1 GCA_022706175.1 Candidatus Zhuqueibacterota bacterium
TTTTCCCTGCGGAGTGACCGCCGGCGATGTGGACCAGGACGGCAGAGATGAAGCGCTGATCACCGCATATCCGGATTTCTATCTGGCGGAATGGGAAGAGGATCGTTATCAGATCACCTTCCATGCCACGTCCATTCAGGGCAACGGCGCTCTGCTGGTGGATGCGGATCACGACGGTCAACAAGAGTTCTGGATCAGCGACGGTGAAACTATGCGGCCCTATCGCAGGGTTGGCGTGGCCACTGCGCCGCCGGCGCCGGTCGGCATCACCGTCCACCCTCTGGATGAACGCTCTGTTCAATTGACCTGGTATCCGGTCCCGGGCGCGGATGAATATCTGCTGTACCGCGGCATGGATCCGAAGGACCTGCAGGTCCTGCAGACGGTCACTGCGCCGGCGTTTCTCGACACCACGGTGACCAGCGGGCTTTTATATCACTATGCTCTGGCTTGCATCGATTATGAGAAAAACCCCAATCGCAGCCACCAGTCGGCCGTCTATTCGGCGCGGCCTGGCCCCAAACCCTGGTTGCTCCCTGAGGCCTATGCGACCGAGCGAACAGTGCGGCTCTATTTCAGCGAGCCCTTGGACGCCGGCGCCAAAGATCCCACGCACTATACGATCGACGGCGATCTCGGCAGACCCACCTCATGCGGATACGATAAAGGCGGCAAAGAGATCCTGTTGACTTTGGGCCGTCGGATCAGCCAGGAGGGCCGGTTCACGGTAACAGCCACCGGCCTGATGGATCTGGACGGCACGCCGCTGGATGCGGCCAGGAGCAGCGCTACATTTACGGTGAGCAATGTCAGCATTCCACCCTATCTACTCGAAGCCACTCTGATCAGCGATCAAACCGTTCGGCTGACCTTCAGCGAGTCCATGGATCCCAGAGAGCTGCTTGATCCGGTTTATTATGAAATGAGCGATGGGTTGCAGGTGGCCTCGGTCAAGCTGGTGCGCTCTTGCGACCAGGTCGATCTTACCATCATTCCGGAAACCCTGATGGGCGCTTTTGGCAAGAGATATTGGATCAAGGTTCACAGCATGAGGAGCCAGCTTGGCACGGCGATTCAAAAGGGACGCGGCGATATGATTCAGCTGATCTTTTCCAAGTTCAACCTGGATGATGTCTATACTTTTCCAAATCCCTATCGAGCAGGTCTCGACGACGGCGGCATTACGTTCGCGAATCTGACCATTCAGGCGGATATCCGGATCACGACCTTGGAGGGACGAACACTGCGCATTTTGCATGAGACCAATGGCGACGGCGGCGTGGTCTGGGACGGCCTGGATGAACAGGGTCGGCCATTGGCCTCCGGCATTTACCTCTACCAGGTGAGCAACGATAAAGAATCCAAGTGGGGCAAGTTTGCCATTGTGCGCTGAGTATACGGAAATATTGTATGTGGGTTTGACCGGAGGATTCGCGGCAGGCAAATCGACGGTCTCCAGGCTGCTGCATGACCAGTTCGGCGTTGCAGTGATCGATGTGGATCAGGCCGGCCGCCGCGCGGTAGAAGAGTCGCACGCTGTGCGGACGGCGTTGCGCGACGCTTTTGGCGATGCCTATTTTATCGATGGCGCCACGCTGAATCGAAAAAAACTGGGTGCGCGGGTTTTCCACGATGAGCAGGCCAGGCTCCTGCTCAATCGAATTGTCCACCCGGCCATGCTGAAGATCGTGCTGGCTGAAATGAAACAGGCGGCGAAGGGCACTCCCCAAGCCCCTTATGTGGTGGTCGATGCGGCTCTGCTTTATGAATTGGATTTGCATAAAAAAATGGATGTGGTGGTGACCGTATGGGCGCCTTTATCCGTGTGCCAACGGCGGGCGGGCCGGCGCGACGGCCTGACCAAGGCAGAGGTGGCGGCGCGCTATCAGGCGCAATGGTCGACAACACAGAAAATCGCCGGCGCCGATTACACGTTGGATAATTCCGGAACACGTGCGGATCTGCAAGCGATGGTTCGGCATCTTCATTACCAGCTCTTGGATCGGGCACAGCAAAAGCGCCGGCACAGCTGATGCCCACCAGGCGATCTCTGATGATGGATGGCAACCGGGCACCCTTTGTTATCCTGCCCTGAATCCGTCTTGACGCTTCATCGGCCCGGACACAACGCCGATAGAAACCCTGCACACGCGCTGTCGGCCGGGCGGGAGCTATTATGCATTCGTTACGTACGCCTCCCGCGGTCAAGCTTCTGATCCCTTTTTGCGCAGGGATTGTGCTGGGAGTGCGCTGCGATCTGCCGCTGATTTGGTTGCCGGCCTTGAGTATCCTCGGCCTCGGTCTCTGGCTATGGAGCTATCGGCGGCAGCATCACCTTCTTTTGTGGGCCACGGCCTTTTTTCTGGTTCTGCTTTTGGCGGCGATGCGCACAGCGCTCTATTATCATCACGCGGCCGCGAATGAGATACGCCGATTCATCAGTGCCGATCCGGTGGCTGTGGAGGGCGTTCTCAGCAGCGCCGTGGTGAACAGATTCGATCACCGTTGTTTTGTGCTCAAAGTCGATTCCGTGTGGAGCCGCGCCCATCATGGGCCGGCGCAGGGCCGCGTTTACGTTCAGCTCTACGATACCACTGCCGTGCTGAGGTATGGCGACCGGCTTTTAGTGCGAGGCTTTTTACGGCGGCCTAGCGGAGAACGCAATCCGGGA
>JAKJDB010000631.1 GCA_022706175.1 Candidatus Zhuqueibacterota bacterium
GTCCAGCAGTTGAATCAGCAGGGCATGTGCGCCACGCTGGACGTGCTCGGCGAGAGCACGCAGGACCCCGCCCTGTGTGAAGAGGCCATCGCGGACTATCATCGTGTGCTGGAAGCCATTGAACAGGAAAAGCTGGACTGCAACATATCCCTGAAACTCACCCAGTTGGGGCTGCTGATCGATCGTGAGCAATGCCGGCAGAACGTGCGCCGCATCATGCAGAAAGCGGCCGACTGCAACGTCTTTGTGCGCGTGGACATGGAAGATGCCAGCGTCACCTCCGCCACCCTGGAATTGTTTCAACAGCTGCACGCGGAATTCCCCAACAGCGGCATTGTGCTGCAGGCCTATCTGCGCCGCACCCTGGCGGATTTGAAAAACCTGGCGGCGCAAAAAACCAATTTCCGCCTGTGCAAGGGCATTTATGTAGAATCGCGCGCCGTGGCGTTTAAAAATCCCCAGATCATCAACGAAAATTATACCCTGCTTCTCGAACGCGGCCTGCAGGCCGGCTGCTATGTCGGCATCGCCACTCACGATGAAAAGCTGGTATGGCAGGCGCTGCGCCTGATCGACACCCTGGCGTTGTCCCGCGATCGCTACGAATTTCAGATGCTGCTGGGCGTGGATGAAGAGCTGCGCAACCTCATCGTCCAGGCCGGCCACAAACTGCGCGTCTATGTGCCGTTCGGCAAACGCTGGTACGCCTACTGCACTCGGCGGCTGAAGGAGAATCCGCAGATTGCGGTTCATGTCCTGAAAGCGCTGCTGGGCATTAAAACCAAATAGACGGCGTCCCCTCGAGCCATCACGGACGCAAACGGAACAACCGCACACCACCCGAAACGCATGCAAGATCCTGAAGAAAAAATCAAACGCCTGCGCGAGCGATTGGCCGCGCACAACTACCGCTACTATGTGCTGGACGATCCCGAGATCTCGGACGCCGAATACGACCGGCTGATGCGCGAATTGATCGCGCTGGAAGCCGAGCATCCGCAATGGATCACCCCCGATTCGCCGACGCAGCGGGTCGGCGGCCAGGCGTCCGACGCCTTTGAGCCCCTGCCCCACTCGATCGCCATGCTCAGCCTCGACAACGCTCTGCAGGAGAGCGAATTTCTCGACTTTGATGAACGCACGCGGCGAATTCTCGGCCGGGAAACCGTGGATTATTTTTGCGAACCCAAGCTCGACGGCCTGGCGGTGGAACTGATCTATGAGAACGGCCGCTTTGTCGCCGGCAGCACCCGCGGCGACGGCTTGGTGGGCGAAAACATCAGCCAAAACCTGAGAACCATTAAAACCATTCCCCTCAGCCTGTTTCAGCCGATTCCCCGGCTGGAGGTGCGCGGCGAAGTGCTGCTCTCCAAACAGGCTTTCGAAAAGCTCAATCGCCAACGCCAGGCCGACGGCGAGCCCCTGTTCGCCAATCCACGCAACGCGGCCGCAGGCTCGCTGCGCCAGCTGGATCCGCAGATCACCGCCGCACGGCCGCTGGAGATCTTTTGCTACGGCGCAGGACAGGTGCGCGGCCTTGACTATGACTCCCATCAGCAACTCCTGGAGGCGTTCAAGAAACTGGGGCTGCGAGTCAATCCGCTGGTGCGGCCCTGCGCCGGCGCCGAAAACGTCATCCGCTATCACCGCGAGATCTCTGAGCGACGCGAGCAGCTGCCCTATGAGATCGATGGCATTGTGGTCAAAGTGAACCGTCTGGCGGATCAGGAACGGCTGGGCGCCAAAACCAAAAGCCCGCGCTGGGCCATTGCCTACAAATTTTTGGCCGAGGAAAAAGAGACCATCGTCAAAGGGTGTGAACTTAATGTGGGCCGGACCGGTATCATCGCTCCCACCGCCCTGCTGGAACCGGTATCCTTGGCGGGTACCACGGTCAGCCGGGCCAGCCTGCATAATTTCGACCTGGTTAGGGATAAGGACATCCGCATCGGTGATACGGTGCTGGTTCACAAGGCCGGGGATATCATCCCCGAAGTGATCCGGCCTGTGGTGGAGAAGCGTACCGGGCGCGAAGAGCTGATTAGTCCCCCCGTTCATTGCCCCAGCTGCGGCAGCCGGGCGATCAGACCGGAGGGAGAAGTGGCCTGGCGCTGCGAGAACCTGAACTGCCCGGCCCGTTTGATTGAGAGCCTGGTGTTCTTTGCTTCCCGCGACGCCATGGATATTGACGGACTGGGGCCGGCCCTGATAGAGCAGCTTGTGGCGCAGGGATTGGTAGCCAACATCGCCGATCTGTATGAGCTGGACAAGGACACCGTTGCCAGCCTGGAGCGCATGGGGACCAAATCAGCGGACAACCTGATGAAGGCTATCGAGAACAGCAAGAGCCGGCCCCTGCATCGGTTGATCACCGCGTTGGGGATAAGGCATATCGGCCTGAAGACAGCCCGAACCTTGACTGCGGTGATCAAAGATATGGAGCGATTTAAAAACATTACCGCTGCGGAATTGGTGCAGATACCCGAAATAGGACCGAAAATGGCGGAAAGCCTGGTCAGTTTTTTTCATGAGCCCCACAACCTGGCCATGCTGGAGAGGTTGGCCGCTGCTGGCCTCAACATGCAGGAACCGGAAGCTGCTGAGACGGGGGGGCGCCTGGCCGGAAAGACGTTTGTCCTGACCGGTACTCTTGAATCGATGAGCCGCAGCC
>JAKJDB010000632.1 GCA_022706175.1 Candidatus Zhuqueibacterota bacterium
GCAGATAATCTATAACGGTCTGGCACAACGGCACCGCTACACCGATGGAGACGCGCTCGCCGGCGGTCTGCAATGTCTGCAAACCCTTGCGGATGTTTTCGACCCTCTTTTCACCCATGCCCGGCAGTTTGGCCAGACGGCCATCATCGATAACCTGTTGCAGATCCGCCAAACTCTGCACGCCCAACTCGCGGAACGCAATGGCCGCCGTTTTCGGTCCGAAATTCTGCACCGCCAACAGATCAAACAGCTCTCTGGGCGACTGCTCCTGCAGTTCCCGGCGCTGCCGAATGTCCCCGGTCCTGAAAAATTCATCGATATGGGCCTGCAGCCCTTTGCCGACGCCCGGGATCTCGGCCAGCCGTCCCTCTTTCCAGACCTGCTCCAGGTCCTCAGTCATCTCAGAGATCACTCGACCGGCCTTACGATAGGCGTTGATCTTGAATACGACATGACCGTGAAACTCGAGCAGATCTGCAATCTGATCGAACATCTCCGCCACTTTTTTATTTTTCATAAGGCTTGTCCTGTTCGAGAGGATGGTTCAGGCTTCAAGATGGCTGAGGAGGATCCGCAGACCCTCCTGGTAACTGTTCACGCCTTTGCCCGATACCTGGGCCAAACACACCTCCTGGATGACGCTGATGCGTCGAAACGGCTCCCGCTGATGGATGTCGGACAGATGCACCTCTACCGCCGGCAGGTGGACGGCCGCCAGCGCATCCCGCAGGGCGTAGCTGTAATGCGTCAGCGCGCCCGGATTGATCACCACGCCGTGCGCCCAATGGCGCTGGTCATGGATGAAATCGATCAGAACGCCTTCATGATTGGATTGAAAGCAGCGTACAGTCGCCTGCCACGCGTTCGCCCATTCGGCGATGCGCTGATCGAGTTGGGCGAGGGTCACAGGGCCGTAGACCTCCGGTTCACGCTCGCCCAGCAGATTGAGATTAGGCCCATGAATAACCAGAATATGAAACACGCGGCAGTTTCTCCCAAACGATTTCAGCGATTCAGCAGCCAGTGCAGGGCGGCCGAGGTTTCTTCCAGGGTCACTTGGCGCGTCAAGCAGGCTTGACCGATGGCAGAGAGCAGCACCCACTGCTGGCCGCTGCGAGTGCGCTTTTTATCATGCAGCATCAAGGAGAGCAGCCTCTCCTCGGTCACAGAATCAGGAATAGGCGGCGATGCGAGCTGTTCACAAAGTGCACACACCCGCAAAAAATCACGGTGCGGCAGCAGGCCTTTATGCAGAGACAGCCAGGCAGCGGCCCGCATGCCATGCGCCACGGCCTCGCCGTGCAAAAACGTTGCAAAGCCGGTCGCCGCTTCCAGCGCATGCCCAATGGTGTGACCGAAATTGAGGATCGCTCTGCCCTCTTTTTCTTTTTCATCGTTCCCGACCACCCGGGCTTTGATGGAGCAGCAGGTCATCAACAGATGCTCGATCTGTTGTGGATCTTTCAGGCGCACGATATCGGACCATCCGTCGCTGAGCCAATCGAACAGCTCCTGATCCGAGATGCAGCCGTATTTGACCACCTCAGCCAGTCCCGCGGCCACCTGCCGTGGCGCCAGAGTGAACAGCAGCAGCGGATCCAACAGCACAAAGAGCGGATGATGAAAAGCGCCGATCAAATTTTTACCCAGGCGGTGGTTGATGCCCACTTTACCGCCCACCGAGCTATCCACCTGAGCCAGGAGCGTAGTGGGGATCTGGATCAGGCGCATGCCGCGCATAAACGTCGCGGCGACAAATCCGGCTAAATCGCCCACCACTCCGCCGCCCAGGGCCAGAATGACGGAACTGCGATCGGCGCGATTCTGGATGAGCCAGGTGTAGAGCTCCTCCGCGATCGTCAGGGTTTTCGCGCTCTCTCCCACCGGCGTGTGAAAAAAAAACAGTGGAAGGCCTGTGGGCTGCAATAAATCGGATAGCCGCCTTTCATAAAGGTCTGCGACCTGTTGATCAGCAATGATGTAGAACGGTTCGTGTACCTGATGACGATGCACCAGTTCCGGCAATCGCTCCAGCGCAGAAGGAGCGCAATAGATGGGATAGGTCAGATGAGGCAGGGTGACGCGGATCTCTTTCATAAAGAAGCCGTAATCGCGCGGTAAATGGTGTCCGTGAGCGCATGCGGGCTCACCTCTTCGCGGCTTTCAAAAAAATAGTCCGCTCTTTGATAATAGGGCAACCGTTCATCAAGCAGCGCCTGAATTTTCCTCACTAAATCTTCCCGGGTCTGGCCGCGTAACAAAGGACGGTTGTCCTTGCGCTGCACGCGTTGAACGATGGTGTCCACACTGGCCGTCAGACAGATGGTGAGGCCGGACTCTTGAATCACCCGCCAGTTTTCCGGCCGCATGATCGCGCCGCCGCCCAGCGAAACAACCTGATTGGCCCGGCCGGCCACCTGCCGGATCGTGGCGCTCTCCATCTCACGAAAGGCCGCTTCACCCTGAAGACGAAAGATCTCGCTGATGGAGTGACCGGCGGACTGCTCGATGCAATGATCGGTGTCGACGTAGGACCACTGCAACCTCTGTGCCAGTTCCCATCCGATCCGGCTTTTGCCCGTAGCCATAAAACCGAGCAGATAGATATTCTTACCAGTCAAGGGGTTCACAGGCAAGTCCTGCGAAACGGCGTTGTAGCTCATCCAGGGA
>JAKJDB010000633.1 GCA_022706175.1 Candidatus Zhuqueibacterota bacterium
GGCCTGCCGATAGAGCTCGCGGAGCACGCGGCTGTCTTTGACCGTGACAAACGGCGTCGCGCCCGCTTGCCGGGCCGCGCGCATCACGGCGATGACCATATCCGCCGGAATGTCGATGGCCTCGATGAGGATTTTCTCCCCTTTCTTGAGCCGCGTGGAATGACGGACGATGATACGGGCTAGTCGGTCGTAACGGGGATCGTTCACTCAAAACCCTTTCCATTGAGCGCCGGCTGACCGGTGCCAGATCCTGCTGGTTTCCGCCTTGCACCGACAGCCCCATAAATATAGCAATTCCTTGCTACATTGTCAACAATTGCCGAGCAGGGGTAAAATCAATTCGTGAGTTTCCACTTGCTATTTTGTGGGTTTATGGTTAATTTTAAAAAACCTATGCAGTTGGTTATCGTGGAAGGAGTGCAGAATGAGAATAGAGCTGATTTTGCTGGGTTGCTGCCTGGTGGCTTGCACAGCTCTGGCGCGTGAGGTTTCAAGCACGATTTCGCAAGTGACCGTATACAACAGCATGGCTCTTTTGCAGCGTGAAGTCAAGCTTCAACTCAACGCAGGCGAGAACCGGATCGAGATCGGTCATCTGCCCACGGCCCTGATGGATGAATCCGTGCATATCCGCTTGGGCGACGAAGGCCAGGTGCAGATTTCGGACGTCAAAGTGGAACGCTGGTTTCTGGAAAAGGCGGAAGAGCTGCAGGTGAAAAAGATCGAAGAACAGATCGCCGCCCTGGATCTGCAGGATCTGCAGGCGGACAACGAGATCAAGGCGCTGAAGAGTCAGGAAAAATTTCTTACCTCCATCCAGGTGGCCGCGGACGCCAAGGCGTCGCAGGAACTGCTGCAGGCTAAAATGGATGTGGCCTCATGGAGTTCGACGTTGACGTTTCTGCGCAAGAATCTGACCACCGTGTACAACGAGATCACCGAGTTGGAGCTGCAGCGCAAACAGCTCGACAACAAACGGGAGGCGTTGAAGAAACAGCTGCAGCAGGTTCAATCCGCGCGCCCCAAAGAGGAAAAGAGCATTCAACTGCTGTTGCAGAGCAAGACCGCATTGTCCACCGGATTGACCGTGGCCTATCTGGTGCGCGATGTCGCCTGGTCGCCCACCTATGAGCTGCGGGCCCTGCCGGCGCAGGATCAGGTGGAGATGGTCTATTCCGCAGAGGTTCAGCAAAAGACCGGTGAAGAGTGGGCCGATGTCTCTTTGAGTCTTTCCACCGCGACCCCGGCGTTCGGCGCCCAGGCCCCCGAGCTGCAACCCTGGTATCTGAACATTTACAAACCGGAGCCGGTGATGCGCATGTCAAAAGCCGCTGCGGCGCCGCAGGGCCGTGTGGCGGAGGAGGCCGCGCTCTACAGCGTTCAGGATGCCATAGAGCCCTCGGTGGTGGAGGCCAAGGGCGCGTCGGTCCATTTTGTCATCGCCGGCAAACGCACCATCAGCAGCGGCGATGAGCCGACCAAGGTGCTGATCCGTCGCCAGGTCTTCCCGGCGGCGCTCTCCTGTCTGACGATCCCCAAGATGAGCCAGCATGCGTATCTGCAGGGCAGTTTTGAAAACAGCAGCGAATATCCGTTGATCGCCGGTCCGGCCGTCACCTATGTGGACGGCGATTATGTCGGCAAAAGCCGCTTGCAGAACAAAGCGGTGGGCGAAAAAGTAGAGCTTTCCTTGGGCATCGATCCCAATATCAAGATCAAACATGAACTGGTAAAACGGTTTGAGCGCAACAAGGGTATGATCAGTAAAAAGACTGAAATCGAATATGTCTATAAAATCACCTGTGAGAATTACCGCAGCAAAGCCGCCGTCATCACGGTTCAGGATCAGGCGCCCATCAGCCGCAATGAGGATGTGGAGGTGTCCGACGTCAAACTGACGCCCAACGCCAATGAATGGAACAAGGAGACCGGCAAGCTGATCTGGAACCTGAGTGTGGCGCCCAAGGAAAAAAAGGAGATCCTGATCAGCTTTGTGGTGAGCCATCCGCGGGATGCGGTGATCAGCGGACTGTAACGGAGCAATCAATGTCTATGTCGCGTAAAGAATTTATTCACACCGCTGTCAAGGGCGCAGCGGTCGCCGGTGCGGTTTCTCTCCCCGCTGCCTCTGCGTCCACGGCCGAGAAAAAGATGTCTGCAGGCGGATTCAAGGTCACGATAAAAACCAAACGGCTGGATCTGCGTCATGCCTGGACGATCAGCCGCAACACCAGCACGTTTAAAGAATATGCGTTCGTCAGGCTGGAAAAGGACGGCGTCTTTGGCCTGGGAGAAGCGGCGCACAACATGCGCTACGGCGAAAGCCTCGAGTCCACGGTCGCCGCTATCGAAAAGGCGATCCCGATTCTGCAAACCTGCGACCCGTGGAAATACGTCGATATCAACGCTGCGGTGCAAAACGTGTGTGAAGGCCAGACTGCAGCCAAAGCCGCCATCGATATCGCCCTGATGGATTGGCTCGGCAAATGGCTGGGCATCCCCTTGTATCAGTTTTGGGGCCTGGACCCACGCAAGGCGCCGCAGACCACTTTTTCCATCGGCATCGACACCATGGAGATGGTGAAGCAAAAGGTGGAGGAGGCGGCGCCCTATCCCTTGCTGAAAATCAAAATGGGCAAAGACAACGACGAAGAGGTGCTGGCCGC
>JAKJDB010000634.1 GCA_022706175.1 Candidatus Zhuqueibacterota bacterium
CTATGCGGAAGCGGACAAGATGTACACTCTGGCGACGGTAACGGACATGGACAAATTCAACGCCAAGCAAGTGATCAAGATGTCCGTGGTCGATGAGAACAACAAGAGTGTGCTGAACTCTGATCCGTCGTCGCGCAATGACGCGTACGGCGCCATCCTACGCGGCTGGGTGCCGCCGAAGACGGGCGTGTACTATGTCAAAGTCTGGGGCGCTCCGGCCAAGCTGGCGGCGATTGCGGATCCGAGCTATCAGATGCGTTTTTGGCACGGCACGCCGTTGAGCGTGGCGAGTACGGTTCATGAGCCGGATAACGTGGCTGTGGATGCGGTTAAACTTCCGGCGGCTCCGACGGACGGCACCATGATCCACGGCTATCTGTACAATGATTATGTCGAAGCCGACACCTTCCGGACCAACTGGAATGATGCGGACCTGTACAAGATCGAAGTGCCTCAGGCGGGCATGATACTCGTCGCCGAGACCTTTACGGCCACCCGTTTGGATGGTCATCCGGAATGGATCCGTGAGGTGGACACCGAGATCGAGCTGCTGGATGAAAATGGCGTCGCGACGCCGATGAACGACGATGATAAGGTCGCCTGGGCCGGCGATGTGGATTACGGGATATTGAGCAACACCTTTTCCCGTTTTGTAACACCGGAAATACCGGCGGCCGGCACGTATTACGTGCGGGTGATTTCGTATTACAACAGTATCAACCGCAGCGAAAATCCGCATATGAGCCATCGCAATGCCGGCGGCGGCGAATATCTGGTGTCGTTTACTTTGACCTGGCCGAAAGAAAATGAACCCAACAACGACATGGCCGGCGCCAATCTCACCACCCTGCAAACGATCCTCGAAGCGGCGTTGAGCCCGACCGACTCGGTGGATTATTTCAAATTCAGAGCCGATGCAGATAAAATGTACACTCTGAATACCATCACTGCGCGTGGGGTTAATGCGAAAAACGTGCTCAAGATGAGCGTGATGGATGAAACCGGCGCCAATGTGTTGAACTCTGATCCGTCCAGCCGCTATGACAGCTGGGGCGCACGGCTCACCGGCTGGGTGCCGCCCAAATCCGGCATCTATTACGTCAAGATCAAAGCGGACGTTTCCACCTTTACCGCTGAGTATCCCTACAAGCTCCGGTTCTGGTATGGCACTGCCTTGTCCACTGCCAAAACGACTCATGAACCGGATGATTATGTGGCGGATGCGGTCAAGTTCCCGGCCCTGGACCTGGCCAACCCGACGAAAATTCACGGTTACCTCTACAATGATTTTGTGGATTCGCTGGGCATGCATTATAACTGGAACGACTTTGATCTGTACAAAATCGTGCTTAAAGCCGGCGATATTCTGACCGCCGAACTGTTCACTGCCGGGCCGGACAGCTGTATTCGTGATCTGGATACCGAACTGGTGCTCCTCGACAGTCTGGGCAATGCAACCCCCGTCGAGAACGACGACAAGGATGCGTGGGAAGGCGATCCGTGGGAAAATATCTATCCCAACATGAGCAATACGTTCTCCCGTTTTGTCACCCAGCCGGTTCCTGCGAGCGGTACGTATTATCTGCAGGTGAACTCTTATTATAACAGCCGCAACCGGACGGAAAAATGGAGCACGAGCGATCGAAATCCGGGCGGCGGTGAATACATGCTGCTGGCCGGCGTCAACATGGGCGTGGGCGTGGAACGGGCGGATCAAACCAAGCCGTTGACCTTCGAGTTGGCGCAGAACTATCCCAACCCGTTCAACCCGACGACGACCATCAAGTACTCTTTGCCCAAAGCGGAGACGGTCACATTGACCATCTACAATATGCTGGGTCAAAAGGTCAAAGAGCTGGTCAACCTCAAACAGCAGGCCGGCAACTATAGCATCGTCTGGGATGCCACAGACCGGAACGGAGTCACGGTGCCGACCGGCGTTTATTTCTACCGGATCGAGGCGGGCTCCTTTGTCAAGGTGCATAAAATGATCCTGCTGAAATAAGCAGTTGAATTCAAATTCGTTGTAGTACTACCATTCGTGATGTAAACAAGCTCGGGAAAAGGCGACTTTTCCCGAGCTTGTAATTATTAGTGCCGTTTTTGAATGCCGAAGGATTTAGCGACGAACCGACCCTGTGCAAGGCGCATGCTCTGTTCGTCGCTGGATTCCTCGCCCTTGGCAGCCGCCTGCAACTTTTCAGAATACGGGGTTGCGGGCTCGGAAAGACAAGATTATCATACAACGGTTGTCATTCTGAGGCCTGCGGTGATTGTACTTGAATCGTTCGAGGAGATCAGAGCAGGCCGAAGAATCTATCGATGAGTTGATTTTACGAACGACTCTTATCCGGTTCATCTGTTTGCAGATTCAGAGCGCCGAAGGATCTAGCGACGAACCGAACCTGTGAAAGGAATACGGACTGTTCGTCGATGGGTTCCTTTTTTCTATCCTTTTTTACCCTGAGCCGCTGTGCAGGATCGTCCTTGCTGATTTCCTTTCAAAAAACCCGAATGTGGAGGAAACATGAAAGCCACATGGATACTTGTGAGTCTGATCGCTGCGTGGACAGGGATTGGTTTTACGCAGGATCTCTGCTCTTTTGAGATCATGGACAACGCCGGCGTCGGCCTGCCGGTGGCGCCCTTTGAAAAAGGCGGAC
>JAKJDB010000635.1 GCA_022706175.1 Candidatus Zhuqueibacterota bacterium
GGCTGCCGCCATGCGCTCCTGGTCGATAAAGGGATAGGTTTTGATCAGATGATCGAGGCCTGCCATCAGATCGCGATAGGGGCCGCCGCCCCAATCCTTGCTGACCGCGTCGGTCCAGGCCTGACCGTATCCGGTGGAGCCGCGAAAGTTGACCATGGCCACCACATACCCGGGTGCGGCGAACAACGCAGGATTCCAGCGGAAGTGAAAGCCGTCCTCTGACATGCCCTGAGGTCCGCCGTGAATAACATAGATCAGCGGATATTTTTTTTCAGGAGTGAAAAACGGCGGTTTGATCAGCAGACCGTGGACCTTTTTTCCGTCAAAACTGGAGAACCAGAAATCTTCCGCCGGGTTCAATGCCAATTGATCCAGCAGCGGCCGATTGAGGTGGGTGTGCTGTTTGATCTGCCGGGTGGAGAGATCCAGAGAATAGATCTCATCCGGCGCAACAACGCTTTGTTGTTTGAAATAGAGCAGCCGGTTGTCCGGTCCCGGCATCAGGCCGCTGTTGACATGGTCTGTGATGATCTCTTCAACGCGGCCGGTGGCGGTTGTCACCGAATAGATGCTGCTGCGTCCCTGGTTGTCAGCGGTGAAAAACAGCGTACGGGAGTCTGGCGCCCAGATTACTGCGTTGACGCTGCGGTCCAGCCGGCTGGTGAGGGAAACGGTCTGCCGGGTGGTGCGATCAAAGAGCATCAGCTGATAGCGATCAGCCTCAAAGCCCGGTCGTTGCATAGCCCGGTAGGCGAGAAATCGGCCGTCCGGCGAATAGAGCGGCTGATTGTCATTGGCTTTGTTGGCAGCGGTGCAGGCCTGCGGTGAAACGGTGTCGAGAGCGGTGAGCAGGATGTCGTTGTTGGTCGACAGAGCCACGACCGGATCCTGATTGCGGACAAAGGCCAGTTCCTTGGCATCCGGGGATATCGCATAGTCGCGTGCTCCGCCAAGGTCCACCGGCGGTGTGTCATACTCTCCGGCTGTCAGGTCTTGGACCGCCTGGCCCTCCAGGTCACAGATGAACACATGGCTGCGCACCCCTTCGGTCCAGTGATCGAAAACGCGGTACATGAGCCGGTCGCTGATATGGGCTTTGACTTTGGATTGTTCCTGTTCCTTCAGCCGCCGGGCGGTTTCATCCAGATCTTTGGCATCAGGAAAAACCGAGGCCACGAAGACAAAGCGTTCGCCGTCCGGCGTCCAGATAAAGTCTTCCACGGCGACGGGCAGATGCGTCATCTGTTTGGCCTCACCGCCGGCCAGAGAGAGAAAAAAGATCTGCCGTGTGCCGCTGCGGTCGGAGAGGAAGGCCAGGCCGGAGCCGTCCGGCTTCCAGCGCGGCGCGCCGTCGAATTTTTCGAAAAAAGTCAGCTGCCGCAGGGCGTCGTCGTTCGTGGAAAGCAGCCAGAGATCGGCATTGCCGCTGTTTTTTTCCATATCATAGCTGGTCACGACCAGCGCCATCAGCCGGCCGTCCGGCGACAGAGCGGTATCGCCGATGCGTTTCATATCCCACAGGTCCTGAACCGTCATGGCGCGCTGTCCGGCCCAGGCGAATGCGAACAGCGTCAGGGTGCAGAGAATGATTTTTTTCATGGTCTTCTGTCCAGTCGGATTGTATAGGGTTATCTGGATAATTGTAAATCGCCTTCGACCGCTGCTGATTCAGGGGGCGGGCAGCTGCACATCGTTGCCCTGATTGGGCCATCGTGCGCGCACGATCAGAGTGTCCGGATAATAGATGAACCGTTCGGCTGGCTGAAAGGGAAAAGGGGCGCCGCGGGTGAACTGTCCATCGCCATCCTGATCGCGAAAGACATAGAGCAGATAAGAGCCGGGCAGAATGTTTTCGAACCGATACGGCCCCGGCCCTGGTATGCTCTGAAGATAGTGATTGCCCTCGAGGCTGCGCGCCTGCACCAGGATGCTTCCTGTTGCTGAACGGTCCTGATCAGCAACAGTTCCGCTGATCTCCGACAGAGTGTCGGCGGCAACGGTTTTTATTTTTTTGACGAACAGAGTGTCGGCCAACCGGTTTGTTGAGGCGTCCTTGACCGAATCCACCGGCAGGGTGATGCAATAGAGCCTGTTTTCCGCCAGCGGCTGAAAAGGCCGGAACTGCAGATGCGCCGGGTCTGGGAAGGAGAGTTCGCCTCCGACGTTACTGCGGCTGGTGTCGTGCATGGAAAAATGGTCGCGCAGGGATGTTTCGTCCATGGCTTTGGAAAAGCGGATGTGGAATACGGCGTCCCAAGCTACGGTGCGGGAACTGTCGCGAGGCATCATGCTCACATAGCGCGGCCGAGCGGTGTCGGGGCGGCCGCTGCCTTTAAAGGTGATCTGCTGCAGCGAGTCGATGCAGAGACCGGATTGATCGCGGCCATGGGCCAGAGAAAGAGTATAGTTTCGCTCAGCCGTCTGCTCAGCCGTTTGAGCATGGAGAAGGATCGGATTCCGGCCATCGATGAAAGAGGAGAGAACCGGCAGGGTGTCCTCGCCGGCCGTGATGGTTAACGGGCCGACGTGAGCCATTTTTTCGGAAAACTGCAGATCCACCTGACGCAGGTTGGGTGCAAACGCAGCGACCAGACGGGGGGCGGTGGTGTCCATCACCGCCATCTGAAAAAAGAGATCCGTATGGCTCGGACGATC
>JAKJDB010000636.1 GCA_022706175.1 Candidatus Zhuqueibacterota bacterium
CCCACTATTCCGTGATGAAAGGGAGCAAAGCCCATGTGATCATTCAGCAGGGAGCGGAAGAAAAATTCAAACCCGAGCTCTATGTGGTCCCGGCAGGAGATCAGACTATGGAAGGAGTGACCCTGGAGCTGGAAAAAGCGCTGGTCGCTCTGGAGAAAAAATATCCCGGCATTGCACTGGAAAAGCAGGCTCAGCGCTTAAAGATGGTGATTCCGCAGAGCTATCGCGTCGGTCACGAAGCCCATTTCGGTCAGGTGACGGAAAGATTTCTCCGCTATTTGATCGACGGCCGCTTGCCGGCCTGGGAAGCGCCCAACATGCTGGCCAAGTACTGGACCACCACTCGAGCGCTGGAGATGGCCAAAGGCCGATAGAGCGCAGCCTGCGGGGCGCCGCTTTGCACAGCCGGGATCATTGCGACGATTCCGGCTTTTTTATTGCCTGATCCCTATCTCATCAACCGTTGAGTGTTCCGGGAAGGTCGAAACAAGCGAGGATGCGACTTTTACAGCTTGTCGAGCAGATCGCGCATGGTGATCTTTTGCAGACGGTAGCCCAGCTTTTTATTGAACCGTATGCACAGGCCATCGGCCAGACGATCGATGTTGCGATGAGGGCGCTCACGCCCGCATCCGGTGACGCGCAGGTTGTACAGCACATCAGAGACAAAAACCTTGTCGCTGGGTTGGGTGGGCAAATAACAGCGATCATGGCCGCTGAGCAAAAGCAGGTAGCCCAGATCCACCAGCTGCTGGGCGGTGCGGTTGATGACATCCTCCGGGATGTGAAAATAGTCGGAGAGGGTTTCTTCCGAGCTGCTGATTTTATACAACTCATGTTGCTGATGAACGCGCAGCAGAATCTTCAGGCCGATCATTTCGTGAAACATGGTGCCGATGTAGGGGTGCTTTTGCTGCCAGATCAGCTTGTACAGATTCTGATGAGCGTAAGAGACTTGAGCGGCAAAGAGCAGCACGGTCCAGCCGTAGAACATCCAGAGGAGAAAAAGCGGTAGAATCGCCAGGCGGGCGTAGATCTGCGCCTGGGGTCCGGAGCTATAGTACTCGACGATAAAAGTCGCAAACACCCAGTTGCCGATATTCCACAAAATCGTGCCGACCAGGGCGCCCACCACAGCTGATTTCCAGCGCACCCGCGTATTGGGGATAAAAGCCAGTATATAGGAGAACGCGACCAGCGACACCAAGGTGGGCAATAGCAGCGCCGGCAACCGATTGAGAAATGCGGACTGCGGCAGATGACTGAACAGCAGCTGTCCCCTGGCGGAGAACAGTGAACCCAGCACCGCCAGAACCAGCAGCGGCCCGATGAGAAAGATCACGCTGTAATCGATCAAACTGCGATACCACGCCCGGCCCTTTTTGGCTTTCCAGATCTGATTGAACGCGGTTTCAATGGAAGAGATGATAAAGAGCAGCGAGATGATCAGAAACAGGGAGCCGATGCCGCCCAGGACGCTCAGATCCGAATTTTCCACATAGAGGATGATTTCAGAGATCAGCTCCGAAGAGCCCCGCCGGCCCAGGGGACTGAGCAGAAAGGTCAGAACAGGGGCCAGGAGTTGCTGCCAGCCCAGTAATTTCATGAAATAAAAAATAACCGCGAGAAACGGAACGATGGCGAACAGGCTGGTAAAGACCAGCGCGGAAGCACTGTCGATGAACCGGTCGGCCCAAAAGGCGCGAAAGACCAGGGTGGCCAGCATGAATTGATGATGCAGATATTTGCGGATCTTGGGATAGCGGTAGAAATCGGCGTGCCAGATGTCGTGAGTAAAAAATGTTCGCCAGCGTTTAGCCTGGCGTTTGACAAATTCGATCATGCGCAAGGCTCCAACCTCGATCCCCGGATCCGTTGGTTCAGATCCGCCGCATAGGCAAAGAGCGCGGGGCTGCCGCCGGTATGCCAGAACAGAATAGTCTGGGAAGAGGAAAAAACTTTTTTTCTGATCAGATCCAGCAGGGCGCCGAAGGCACGACCGGTGTAAACCGGATCGAGCAGCAGGCCCTCGGTGCGGCCGGCCGAAGCGATGGCATTCACCTCCAGGTCTCCGACCACGCCATACCCTTGTCCAAAATAGTCATACTGGACGTCAAACGAATCAGGCGTAAAGGGGATGGAAAGGCCCAGCAGCCGGCAGGCTTCACCTGCGATCCTGCTCAACTCGGTCTGAAACGGAGCGCCGTCCAGCTTGTCGTTGTCGATGGAGATGCCCAGCACTCGGCCGGTGAAACCGCATAACCGTGCGCCCAGCGCCAGGCCGCCCTGGGTCCCGCCGCTGCTGCTGGCCACTACAATGACATCCACTTTTTCGCCGCCGGCCTGCAGCTGCTCGTTCAGCTCTTCCATGGCCAGACAATATCCCAATGCGCCCAGTCCGGTGGAGCCGCCGATGGGGATCACATAGGGACGGAGACCGCGGGCCAGGCACTCATCCGCCGCCTGTTGCATGCGCTGGTTCCGATGCGACCGGTCGGTGAAATGGAGTCGGGCGCCGAGAAAAAGATCCAGCAGATGGTTGCCGTTGGGAATCTCCGGCGCTACGCCGCTCAGCACCAACTCGCATTGCAATCCGGCGAGAACCGCGGCAGCCGCGGTTTGGCGGCAGTGATTGGATTGCACAGCGCCGGCGG